>JBFIHP010000186.1:0-6524 GCA_041601735.1 Planctomycetota bacterium
CCGGGGACGCAGCGATCTGCAGAACTGGTTGTTCTGCTACGTCCGCGGCAGTTTCCGGGGCGGCTTCGCGGCGAGCCTGGAAGCCGCGGGCAGCCCGGGTTCGCGCACCGGGTCCGTCCCCGTCGTCGGATTGGGCGCCGAGATCGAGGACGAGGAGGGCGTCTCCATCGACCTCGGTGAGCTCGGTCGCAACCTGCGGGAGATCTTCGCCGAACACTGGATTGCGCTCCCGGCGCGCGACCGCAAGTTGATCGAGATCCTCGCCGCCGGCGGCAGCGCGCTCGGCCTCGCGGCCAGCGGGATCCTGGCCGAGCGCAACCGCAACCCGGATTCGGCCCAGCTCCTCGCCCGGCATCGGCAACTTCTCGACGAGCTCTTCGACAAGACCTTCTGGAAGCTGGTGGAGAGCTATCGCGGGCGCCTGCGCGCGCCGGAGGTGGAGGAGGCCCTGCACCGGGCGATGATGGCGGAGCTGCACCGCGAACTCATGCCGGTACTCGGGGACGTCTCGGAGGAGGAGCGGTGAAGCGGCACCACGAGGCGGACGAACGCCAGCGCATCGTGCATCTCCTGGTGCGCGAGATCGGCGAGGAGAGCGGCGCGGTCGAGCACCTCGACGCCGAGGACCTCGCGGGTCTCGTCTCGGGCAGCCTCCTGAAGACCGAGATCGGTCGGGTGGAGAACCACCTCCTCGCCTGCCCCGACTGCCGGCGACGGGCGCTCGCGATGCAGGAGGACTTCGAGGCCGGCGTCGTCCCGATCCTCCTGCGACGGGCGACGGCGCGCGAAACCGGGGGCCGCCTCATGGGGCCGCGCCTCCCGCGTCGCTGGACCCCCTGGATCCTCGGCGCGGCGGCGGCCCTGCTCGCGATCGTGCTGCCGCTCACCGAGCTCTTCCCCTTCGGCAGCTCGAGGCGCGCGGTCACGGAGCTCTCCTTCGTGTTCAGGAGGCTCGGCAATCCCCAGCTCGGCGAGAAGGGCGCCGGCAAGCTCAGGCCCGCGGCTCCGGGCAGCTGGATCGAACCGGGGCAGGAGATCGAGGCGGCGCCCGGCGACTACCTCGAGGCCCTCCGGGCCGACGGGTCGGTCTGGAGCCTCACCGAGGGCGACTGGAGCCGGCGCGACGTGGGCGATCTGAGGAGCCAGCGGCTCTTCGAGCGGGCGGCGGAGGGCCGCGCCCTGCTGGTGGAGATGGCCGCCGAGGCCCCGACGGGCGCCATACCCTCGGCGCAGAAACCCCGCATCATCCACCCCCTCCGGCGCATCCACGATCTTCGCCCCCCGCTGCGCTGGGCCGGCGGCGCGGGAGAGGACATCGAGATCCAGGTTCATGACGAGGACAGCGGCCGGAAGCTGTTCTCACGCCGGGAGAACGGCGCGGCGATCCACTGGCCCGACGAGGTCCTGCCCCTGAAGGCGGGCGGCCGCTACCGGATCGAGCTGCGCCTGCGACCCTTCGTCGGTCGCCCCAGTGCGGAGGCCCGATTCGAGGTCATCGAGGAGGTCGAGCGCGAGGAACTGGCGCCGAGCCTCGCGCGGGTCACCGCCCTGGCCGGCCGGGGTCCGAGCGTGCTCCGGGCCGAGCTGCTCCGCCAGTACGGCCTCCATGCCGAGGTCCGCGAGGAACTCGAGCGATTGCGGCGCAGCGACAGCGAGAACGTCGAGATCCTCGTCCGCCTCAAGGTGGCCTATCGCCAGCTCGCCCTTCTGCGGGAAGAGTCGCGGACGATGGCGATCATCCAGAAACGACGCTGAGGCGCTCCCGGCCCGCTGCCCGAAACCCCAGCCCGTTGCCAAGTTCGGACCTCTCCGGTACCTTGCGGGCGCTGGATGGGGGCGAAGCGGCGAGCGACGACGACGCTCGCCCGGCTCGCCGGCCCCGGACCGAATGAGGGAGTACCGATGTCACAAGTCCTGTCCGCCTGCGTTCCGGCCGACGCCAGCTATCTGAAGTGCATCCGAGGCTTCATGATGCCGGTGCTGGAACGACGCTTCGGCGCCGACGACGCGAGGCAGCTCGTGCTCGCGATCGACGAGGCCTGTTCCAACATCATCAAGCACGGCCAGGGCTGGTTCACCCCCAAGGGGACGATCTCGGTCAAGCTCGAGGACTCCAAGAAGAAGTCGATCATCACGGTCCACAACTACTGTCGCGTGAAGGACGTCGAGAAGATCAAGCCCCGCGACCTGGACGACGTGAAGCCGGGCGGCCTCGGGACCCATTTCATCGCCGAGGTCATGGACTCCTTCGAATTCGTTCCCTGCACCGAACGCGAGGGCCGCATGGCCCTCGTCATGACCAAGAACATCACCGGAAGGAAGAACGATGAGTCTGACGATTGAAGCCAACGAGATCGACGGCGGCCTGATGCTCGTCGTGGGCGGCGACGTCGACATGGAGAGCTCACCGCGTCTTCGCGACGAGATCAAGAAGGCCCTCAAGCAGAAGATGAGCAAGCTGAAGCTCAAGCTCAGCGACGTGCCCTACATCGACAGCTCCGGCATCGCCGTGCTGATCGAGGGGATGAAATGGTCGCAGAAGAAGAAGGTGGACTTCGCGCTCGTTGGCATCAGCGAGAGCGTCCACGACGTCCTCCAGATGTCGAAGCTGCTGAAGGTCTTCCAGGTCGAGGAGGACTGAGCGGGCATGACGAAGGTCGCCGACACGCTGATGATGCCCCTCGCCGCGGTCGGCCGTCCGGTCGTGCGTGCGCTCGAGGGGCTGACGCAGATCACCAAGCTCCTCATCGAGACCCTCTATTTCATCGTCGTCGGCCCCTTCACCGGAGTCACGCGTTTCCGGCAACTCGTCTTTCCCCTGATGCAGCAGATCGGTGTCCGATCGCTCTTCATCACCTGTCTGGTCGCCGTGCTCGTGGGCGGAATCCTGGTCATCAACACGGCCGACCAGTTCAAGAAGTACGGCGTGATCAACTTCGTGCCGACGATGATCTGCCTCGCCGTCGTTCGCGAACTAGGCCCCCTCATGACCGCCATCGTGCTGGCGGGCCGCGTCGGCGCGGCCTTCACCGCCGGCCTCGGCAGCATGGTCATCAACGAGGAGGTCCTGGCCCTCAAGACGATGGGGATCAACCCCGTCGGCTACCTGGTCGCACCGCGCTTCATCGCGATCTGCATCATGCTGCCCTGCCTCACGATCTTCAGCTACCTGATCGGCAACGTCGGCGGCCTGATGGCGGGGACGCTCATCTACGACATCCCCTTCTGGCTCTACGTGGAAACGGCTCGGGACGCCTTCAAGATCGTCGAGCTGGCCGGCGGCCTGATCAAGGCCGTCGTCTTCGGCGCGGTGATCTGCCTGATCTCCTGCCACAACGCCTTCACCGTGCGCGGCGGTCCCGAGGGCGTGGGCCGCAACACCATGATCTCGGTCGTCAACTGTCTCGTGATGATCATCGTCACCGATGCGATCATCACGGTCATCATGGCGCCTTACTACGACAGTTGAGCGAGGAGGGCGACGTGACGATCATCGAGGTGAAGGACGTCTGGAAGACCTTCGTCAACGACGGCAAGGCGGTCGACGTCCTTCGCGGCATCGACTTCGAGGTGGAGAAGGGCGAGACCCTCTGCATCCTCGGCGGCTCGGGCGGCGGCAAGTCCACCCTGCTCAAGGTGATGATCGGCGCCCACCCGGCCACGAAGGGGCAGGTCAAGATCGACGGCACCGACATCGTGGGCCTCTCCGAGCGCGACATGAACAAGGTGCGCCGCAAGTTCGGCGTGCTCTTCCAGTCCGGGGCGCTGCTCAACTCCATGACCGTCGGCCAGAACGTCGGCCTGCCGATCGGCTTCCACACCAAGCAGGCGGCCGAGACCATCGACATCATGGTCAAGGTCAAGCTCGAGCAGGTCGGCCTGCTCGAGGCCAAGGACCGCCTGCCGGCCGAGATCTCCGGCGGCATGCAGAAGCGCGCCGGCCTCGCCCGGGCCATCGCCCTCGATCCGAAGATCGTCTTCTACGACGAGCCCTCGGCGGGTCTCGACCCGATCGCCACCGCGGTGATCGACGAGCTGATCAACGACCTCAAGAACAAGATGGGCATCACCAACGTGGTCGTGACCCACGTCATGGAGAGCGTCCGACGCATCGCCGACAAGATCGTGATGCTCGATCGCGGCAAGGTGATCCTCTACGGCACCCTCGACGACCTCCTGGAGTCGAAGGATCCGAAGATCGTGAACTTCGTGAACGGCCACATCGACGCGGCCCAGACCGACGACGAGTCCTACCAGAGATTCGTGTCCGACCTCCTCATGTGAGGCGCTGAAAGGTTCGACCCATGGTTCGAAAGTCCGAGTTCATCACCGGTATCTTCATCCTCGCGGCGATCGCGGTGCTCGTCGTCGTGGCCATCAAGCCGGCCCAGAAGACCTTCGGCGGCGGCGACCAGGTCACCTGGGTCGCCGACTTCGACAACGTCAGCCTGCTGAAGGACCGGGCCCGCGTTGCGGTGAGCGGCTACGACATCGGCCAGGTCATGAAACGCGAGATCGTTCCGGTCGAGATCGTGGACCCGGAGACCGGAGCCAGCCTCGGCACCAAGGTGCACGTGCGGGTCACCATGGCGATCGATTCGGGATTCGCGAGTGACTGCAGGAAGGGCACGATCGCCCGCATCGGCGCGGAGTCCCTGCTCGGCGACAAGTTCGTCGAGATCGTTCCGGCGCGCTCGGGCGCCGCCCTGCCGCAGGAGGGCGAGACCTACCTGATCGAGACCGAGCCCTTCGGTGACTGGATGAGCATGCTGAAGGGCATGAAGGACGATCTCGGCACTCCGGCCAAGGACCTGCTCCTGAACCTGAACGAGACCGTGACCCGGTTGAACGATCAGCTGCTCTCGGACGACGAGTCGCGCAATCTCGCCGGCATCGCGGCCAAGACCAACGACCTGCTCGCCAGGGCGAACACCACGATGGACACGATCAACGCCGAACTGGACAGCCCCGAGGGCCTGCTCGCGCGGGCGCGTGCGGCGGCCGACAGCGGCGCCAACCTGCTCGGCAAGCTCGACGGCGACTACGACGAGATCAAGGGCCGGGTCTACACGACGCTGGGCAAGGCGGACGACCTGCTCGACTCCGGCAACGAGCGGATCAACCGCATCGGGGAGATCCTCGAGGAGGCCAATCCGAAGTTCCAGAACATCCTGAGCACCACCGAGAACCGCCTTCCCGAGCTCTTCGACGAGCTCGATCGGACCCTCGCCGAGGCCCGGACCATGATGCAGGGGATCGACCAGACCGTCCGCAACAAGGACGTCGCCGGTCTCCTCTACGACGCGCGCGTGACCATGCAGGAGCTCACCCTCACCCTGCAGGCCCTGCGCGCCGACTTCTCGCAGGTGATCTGGGGCGGCCCCGGCGTCGCCCAGCCGGCCGTCCCCGATCCGAAGAACGACCTGAAGACCATCCAGACCGGAAAGCCGAAGCGCTATGGCTACTGATCGTGGAACGTTGATCGTCCTCCTCCTGGCAGTCGCGCTCTTGCTCGGCGCCTGCGGCTCCGACGGCGCGGTGGTCAAGAACGCCTACATGCGCGGCGTCGATCACCACGACGACGGCCTCTATCACGAGGCCATCCGCGAGTACCAGGCGGCGCTCGGCGACGAGCCCGAAGACCATCGCGCCTGGTTCAACCTCGGCCTCTGCTACCACGAACTCGCGAATGCGAGCGAGGGCGAGGAGGCCGCCGCCTGGTTCGCGAAGGCCGGCGCGGCCTACGAGCGCGCGGCCGCGAACGAGGCGGGGCGGTCCCGGGCCGAGCTGGCCCGGGCGCGACTGCTCTGGGACTCGGGGCGGACCGAGGAGGCCATGGGCATGCTGAAGGGCATGGTCGGCGACGACGCCGTCGGCGCCGGCGCTCCGGCCCTGACGCTGGCCTCGATGCATCTGAACGCGGGTCGCCGCTCGGAGGCCGAGGCCGAGTACCGCCGCGCCCTCGCGCTCGAGGAGAACGAGCAGACCGCCGTCGCCGGTCTCGCAGCTCTCCTGGTGACCGCGGGCCGCGACGCCGAGGCGGCGGCGATCCTCGATCCGGCGATCGGGACGCACCGCTACAACCTCACGCTGCGGGTACTGCGGGCGGGGATCTCCGAGCGCCGGGCCGAAGGCTCGCGCAGCGAGGACGACTGGAAGGAAGCCCTGCATACCTGGGAGCAGGCCGAGGCCTTCGCGGCGGGGGACTGGGAGATCGCGGCGGGCCTCGCCCGCTGCTCGGCCGCGCTCGGCGACACCGTTCGCGCGGTCCGCTACTACTGGTACGCGACCGACGCCGCCTCGGATCACGCCCTCATCAAGCGCGGCTACGATCCCGGGGCCTGGCGCGCCGGCATCCGCAAGCAGCTCCTCGGCCTCTACCTCCGTCTGCCGGCGACCATCGAGTCCGCCGGGGGCTGAACCCGGCTCCGCCTGCGAATCCGCGCGCTGCAAGAGGAGCGCCGGCCTGACCGCCCGGCTTCGGTGCTCTCGGGGTTCAGAATTCCGCTCTGTCAGAGCGGCGC
>JBFIHP010000187.1:0-6523 GCA_041601735.1 Planctomycetota bacterium
CGACGTCGGGCGCGCGCCCCTCCTCGCGTCCGAGGAGGTAGTGGAAGAGCACCTCTTCGAGGAAGCTCTCCAGCTCGGCGGCGGTCGCGTCCTCGGCGGGTTCGACCGGCAGATCCTTCAGCGGGTCGGTCATTCCGGATCGTCTCCGCCGTAGACGAGCTTGCCGAGTCTCATCCGGAGACGGGCATCGACCCGTGCATGACGCATGCGCACGCCGCGGTCGGTCATGCCGACGAGGTCCGCGATCTGCATGGACGAGAAACCGCGCCGCCTGAGCCGGTAGATGACGCGGTCGAGCCGATCGAAGCTGCGCAACTCGGCATAGGTCCTCCTCCTCAGCTCATCGAGCGTCGCCGCCGTGCAGGGCGTGGCCTGGAGGTCCCGGAGGCCCTGGGGCTCGGGATCGAGCAGGCGATGACGCAGGTAGCTCCCGGAGGCCTTCTGCAGGACGATCCGCGTGGCGATGCCCTTCAACCAGGCCGGAAAGGAGTGGCGATCGCGGGGTTCGAAACCGGCGATCTTCTGGATGACGACGAGGTAGACCTCCTGGAGGATGTCCTGGGTCTCCTCGAGGGTCCGGAGCGGGAAGCCCAGACGTCGCCGGGCCCAGGCCTGGATCATCGGCTCGTAACGTCGGAACAGATCCTCGATGGCGGACTTGTCGCCGGCGCGAGCGCGCTGGAGGACCTCGTACTCGTCATCCTGATCGGCTTGATTCGGCATCTCGATTCCGCGCCATGGGGCTCGTGATGAACCCTTTCTACAGGAGCGGAGAAGGCGCGAAAACAGCGCAGGCGCGCGGATTCTCTTGATGGGCGCAGGAGGCCTCTGTACCCTCGATCTCGCATGGCCGAGGTTGTGTCCCATACACGTAAAAAATCCTTCCTTCCTCTCTACGCCTGAAATCTTTTCCCTTGGTCATGCCTTACCTCTCTCGCCCCCGCTGAGCACCCTTCCCCCGGCTTCGCCATTTCGTCGATCGCCCCGACCGGTATGATCCTCGTGACCCCGTTCGAAGCGGAGTGACCGGAGATGAGAGCGCACCCGAGCGCCATCGTGCATCCCGAAGCGACCGTCGCCGAGGACGTCGAGATCGGCCCCTTCGCCGTCGTCGATGCCTCGGTGCGCATCGCCCCGGGCTGCCGCATCGCGGGCCACGCCTGGCTCACCGGCGACCTGCGACTCGAGGAGGAGGTCTCGATCGGCCACGGCGCGGTGCTCGGCGCGGCGCCGCAGGACCTGTCCTTCGATCCGCACACGAGCAGCGGCCTCGTGATCGGCGCGCGCAGCACCATTCGCGAATACGCCACCCTGCACCGCGCGACGGCCGAGGGCGGCAGCACGCGCGTCGGCGCCGATTGCTTCATCATGGCGCACGCGCACGTCGCTCACGACGCCCGGATCGGCGACCGGGTGATCATCTGCAACAACGCGCTCGTGCCCGGCCATGTCGTCGTCGGCGACCGCGTCTTCATCTCGGGCAACACCGTGGTGCACCAGTTCTGCCGGATCGGCACGGGCGCGATGATCGGCGGGCAGGCCGGCGTCGGCCAGGACGTTCCGCCCTGGACGACCATCATCGGTCGTTCGCGCATCCGTGCGCTCAATGTGGTCGGCATGCGGCGCGCGGGTCTCGACGCCGACGACCGTCGCGAGATCAAGTCGGTCTATCGCGCGATCTTCGCCGAGCGGGGCGATCTCGAACACGCGCGCGAGATCCTCGCCCGGGCCTCGGACCGGCCCGCCCTCCAGGACATCCGCGACTTCTACGCGGTCGATTCGAAGCGCGGCTACTGCTGGCCGCCCGCGCACGACCGAAGCTCCCTCGAGGACGGGGACTGATCGTGTACAAGCCACAGCTGGACGGCTTTCGCGGCATCCTCTTCCTGATGGTCTTCAGCTACCATCAGAACATCTCGCACTGGTTCCTGACCTACGCCCTGCCCTGCTTCTTCACGCTCTCGGGCTTCCTCATCACCCGCATCATCCTGCAGAGCGACGGCGCGCCCCTCGGACCTCTGGTGAAGGCCTTCTTCATGCGGCGGGCGCTGCGCATCCTGCCGATCTACTACATCGTGGTGCTGCTCTGCTGGGCCTTCGGGCTGCTGCTCTTTCCGCTGGCGCAGCTCACCTACACCTTCAACATCAAGCTCTTCCTGATCTCGCTCGAGCCCGAGACCAGCGGCTTCCACCAGATCTTCAAGGACTGGGACTTCGGGCAGATGCATCTCTGGAGCATGTGCATCGAGGAGCAGTTCTACCTGATTTTCCCCTTCGCCCTGCTCGCCACGAAGAGGCGCTGGCGGGTGCCCGCGCTCGCGGGCTCGATCGTCGCCTCGATCGCGCTCCGCCTCTGGTTCCGCTCCGAGCATCCGGATGTTCTCTACGGCGCCCTCCTGCCGATCTGCGGCGAGTACATCCTCTGGGGTTGTCTCGCGGCCGTGCTCACCTTCGACGGCTTCCGCTGGGGCCGGCCCGTGCTCTGGACCTACGGCGGCGCGATCGCCTTGCTGCTGCTGTCGATGACGCCGCGGCCGCATCTGCAGACCGGCTTCTTCCAGTTCATCCCCGGCGATCTCCAGACGCCCTTCGCGCTCGCGATCATCGCCCTCATCGTCGGCCTCTGGCACGACGACGACTCGCCGATCTCGCGCTTCCTGCAGCTGTCGCTCCTCGTCTACATGGGCAAGATCAGCTACGGCCTCTACCTGATGCACATGGCGATGTTCGACTTCGGCGACTGGCTGCTCGAACGCCTGCCGGCCCTGGAGTACGTCAACGAGTACCTGCTGCGGCTCGGCCTCTGCATGTTCTTCGCGACGCTGTCCTGGAAGCTGATCGAGGCCCCGATCAACCGGCTGAAGAAGCACTTCCCCATGCCCCGCCCGCCGCAGGCGGCCTGAGCGAAGGGGCCGGCCCGGTCACTCGACCTCGAAGTCGCGGCTGAGACTCTTCGGCGCGGTGTTCAGCCAGGCGAGCGCGAGCGCCGGGACGACGAGCTTCTTCGTCGCCTTCTTCAGGACCACGCGGGTGTAACCCTTCGCGCCCCAGCCGCCGGGCACCGCCTCGAAGACCCCCGGCGCTGCCGCCAGATGTTCGGCCTGTTGCTCGGGGTCGAGCTTCAGAACGCCGTGGACTCCGTCGGGCGAAAGGGTCGCGAAGATCTTGCCGCGGACGCGGAAATCGGGGTGGTCGTGGTGCTCGTCCTCCACGGCCTCGGGCAGATCGAGAGCGAGCTTGCGGAACTGATCGGGCGTCATCGCGAATCTCCCGGCAACGATGAAGCCCGATCATGGCCTCCGGGACGAACGCCGACCAGGGCCTTTCGCGATCAACAGCTCGCCAGCGATCGGCTCGCGGCCGAAGCATCGAGCTGCGACCAGTTGGCGTCGCAGAAATCGCGGCCGCGGGGCTGCTCGTCGAGGGGGACGGGGATCGTCGGCGGCGCCTCACCCGGTCCGACCTTCTCGTAGCACTGCGGTCCGGGCACGAGCTCGTTCACGATGCGCCCGACGATCTGGAGTTTCAGGAGGTCGTCGGCCGCGGCGAAGGACTCGCGCAGCCGCTCCGCGAGCTGCGGACGCAGCTCGTCGAGCCGGCGCAGGAGACCCTCCGTCCAGATTTTCGCGATGCCGGCGCGCCCGCGGCGGAGCTGCTCCACGAGCAGGCTCTCGTCGTAGCCGTACTGCCCGCCGAGCGCTTCGCGGATCTGTTCGGCGTTCCAGTCGGAACGCAGGGGATGCCGTCCCCGATCCGCGAGCAGGTTGCGGGCCTCGTTCGGGTCCTGGCGGAGATCGTAGAGCTCCTCCTGGAGCCCGGTGAGCGCGGTCGCCCAGCTGTAGTGGGCGACGTACTTCCAGTCGTCGAAGCGCATGGCGCTGACCCGATGCGGCTGGAGGACGTAGAGCGTGTCGTGGAAGATCTCGTCGAGCGGGCCGATCTCGCGGCCGAGGAGGAGATCGCGGAGCTGGATGCTGCAGTAGCTCCCCGGGGCCCGACCGACGCCGGCGCCGGTCAGCCAGCAGGGCACCGTGACCTGCGTCTCGTAGGGGAAGAAGGCGTGAGCGAAGATGCCCCGGTTCTCACCCAACGAGTTACCGTGATCGGCGCAGACCAGGAGCGTCGTCTCGTCGAGGTCGAGGCCGTCGAGGAGATGCCCGAGCGCCTCGTCGTCCTCGGCGATGAAGCGTTCCATTCCGCTCCGCCACTGCGGGCGCCGACTCGCCGAGAGACCGCGCAGGGGGAAGGTGTGCGAGAGGATGAAGGTCGGCTCGTCGCTCTTCGCGATGATCTCCAGCACCATCTCGGTCATCTTCATGATGCTGTAATCGGCGTCGGGGATGCGGACGACCTCGACTCCGGGACCGCCGTAGATCTTCGGCCAGTAGTCGCGGAGGAAGGTCTCGCAGGAGATGACGTAACAGCGCCGGCCCTGGCGCTGCATCTCCTTGAACAGGTTGTCGTCGTACCAGTCGTCGCCCTGGTAGTCGGCGCGTTCGAACTCGTGCGCGAAGCGACCGCCGGTGATGGCCGAGAACGCCAGCGAGGTCGAGCAGCCCGGCGAGCTCATGTCATCGAAGACCCGGCTCATGCCGGTGAGCCGATCGAAGTTCGGGGTGTCGTGACGACCTCCCCAGGGCGCGAACCAGCTCCGGCTCTTCGACTCGAGCGAGTAGTAGAGGACGTGTCGGCCGGGCTCGATGCGAATCGAGGGCCGAGGCGACAGGGACTGGGTGACGGCGCGGCCCAGTTCGTCGGTCATGGCCTCGAGGTTGGCGAGGGCGTCCTCGCAGTCGGGGTCGAGCTCGAGGGCGCGGCGCACGAAGGCGTGGGCCTGCTCGACGTCGCCCTCGCTGAAGTGGAGGCAGCCGAGGTCGTTCAGGATCGCCGCGCGCAGCGCGGCCGGACAAGACCCTTCCTCCAGCACGAGACCGTAGGCGCGCCGCGCCTCCTCGACCCGGCCCTTCTCGGCGAGCGCGAGGGCGTCGGCGTAGGCGGACTCCAGGCGGTTCTCCTCATCCTTCCCGGACTGCTTCATGCCTGGGGCTCCTCTTTCCTGGGTTCTCCTGCATCTTCATCGACCGGAAGGCCCTCGGGACTGTAGCGGTCCGGAGGATTCGAGCGCCGGCCCAGAGATCGCAAGCCCTTGGCATGAATTTGCTTACAGCGGTCGGTTCAGGAGAGTGCCGAGCGGATCGGATTGACGAGCGCGGTCATCAGGAGCACCAGGCCGAGGGCGGCGGCGACGAAGCCCAGGGCACCGAGAGCGCCGCCGGGGCCCTCTCGTCGCAGCGCGACGACGGACAGGCGCAGCGCGAGACCATGCAGGAGCGCGACGCCGGCGAGGCTGCCGAGAACGAAGAGCGAGCCCGGGCCGATCGTGGTGTCGGTCGTGAGGTTGACGGCCATCACGGTGAAGCCGACGAAGGCCTGCAGGAGGAAGGCGCAGGACGACAGGACCAGGGCCCCGAGGCCGAGCGGCCAGGCGTCGCCTGGGTCGCCCTGCTCCTCTTCCGGTGCTCCAGGCCCGGAGGTCGATTCGGGTCCGTCGGTCATGGTCGAAGATCCTCGCCGCGATCCCGCTCACCTCACCGCGGAGGAGGGAGCTGCGCCCGGTCGGCGCTCAGAACCAGGGCTTCTTGCCGAGGATGTAGGTCTCCTCGAACTCCTCGTCCGAGCGGGTCAGGTAGATGATCCCCTCGACGAAGCCGATGATGCCCGTGACGATCCCGGCGATGCCGCAGGTGGCGATCGTGACGACCAGCATGATGATGGCCGGCGTGGTGATGCCGAGGATGAACTTGTGGATGCCGAGCGAGCCGATGAGGATGCCGCAGATGCCGGCGGCGAGCTTGGTGCTCTGCACCTGGCTGTTGCGCGGCGGGGCCTTCAGGCGGACGCCGCAGTGGACGCAGAGCTCGGCGCGGGGATCGACGGGCGCCCCGCAGGCGCGGCAGTGTTCGGTCAGGTTGTCGCTCATGACTCTCCTCGCTCGTTTCCGGATCGCCCCGATCTTCGCCGGAGATCGACGTCGGGTCCATTGTCTCGTTGCCGAATCGGGGGCGAGGAGCTCGATCCGCGCCGGCCCTTCTTCGGTCGTCGATGACCTGGATGCCGATCTTCGCCCCGGCTGGCGCCGAAGCGAGGCGTCGGCCGGACCGGCCGGTACTCGGGTTTCCCGCATCCGGAAGATGCCGCTCCGTCAGAGCGGCGCTCCCGGCGTGCAGCAGGAGCGCCGGCCAGACAGGCCGGCATTCGGAGTTCCCGCATCCGGAAGATGCCGCTCTGTCGGAGCGGCGCTCCTGGAGCGCTCCCGCGGCGCGCCTGAGGCTTGCCCGCCGAGGTCCGCCCCGGCCGGGATCGTTCAGGGGTCGAGGGGCTTCTCGAAACAGACGCTGATCGGATCGTCGACGTAGGGGCCGAATGGCGGGATGCGGCGGAAGCCCCGGGCCTCGTAGAGCGCCATGGCGGGCTGCTGGCGGTCGCCGGTCTCGAGGCGCATGAGGCGGTAGCCGAAGGCGCG
>JBFIHP010000188.1:0-6510 GCA_041601735.1 Planctomycetota bacterium
GAGTCCCGTCAGGTATGGGACGGTCTGGGGCGTGTCGTGGACACGGTCACCTTCCAGAACGGCCAGGAAGTGCACGAGCGCAAAGCTTACGACGCCTACGGCAATCTCGTGGCGACGACGGACGGAGAGGGTCGGGTATCATGAGGGTGATGGATTGCGGATCCTTGCGAATGGTCCGACGTCCGCACGAAGATGACGGGCCCCGGCCGCGAGGAGGTCGCGAGGCGCGGAATCGAGGGAGCGCGAGCAGGAGAACCCATCATGCAGATCGAGATCGAGCATCCCGGCGCCTACCCCCTGGCCCGGGTCGAGATGGACCGCGGCGAGGAGATCGTCAGCGAGTCCGGGGCGATGGTCGCGATGACCTCGAACATGGCCATCGAAGGCGAGGCGCGGGGCGGCCTGCTCAAGGCCCTCGGACGCAAGCTCCTTGCCGGTGAGTCCTTCTTCCAGTCAACCATCAAGGCGAGCGGCAGCGGCCACGTCCTCCTGGCCCCGGCCTCACCGGGCGATGTCCGGGTGATCGAGGTCGATGGGAGCTGGTCCATCCAGAAGGGTTCCTTCCTGGCGGCCGAGCGCGGCGTCGAGCTGAGTCTGAAGACCCAGCGGGCGGGGCAGGCCTTCTTCGGGGGCGAGGGTTTCTTCATCCTCGAGGCCCGGGGAAAGGGCAAGCTCCTCGTCTCCAGCTTCGGCGCCATCCACACGATTGAACTGGGTCCCGGCGAGGACTGCATCGTGGACAACGGCCATCTCGTGGCCTGGACCTGCGACTACCAGGTCGAGAAGGCGGCGGCGGGCTGGATCTCGAGCTTCAAGAGCGGCGAAGGGCTCGTCTGTCGCATGAAGGGACCGGGAACGATCCACATCCAGACCCGCAACCTCGCCCCCTTCGCGCAGTCGATGATCCCCTTCCTGCCGACCCGCAGCAGCGGCTGAGCGGCGACGGGCCGATCAGGGGCGACGCCGCATCTCGATCGGAATCCGGAGCGACTGCTCGGCGATCTCGAAGTCCACGATCGTGGCGAGGTAGCCGGTCGCGGAGACGATCAGGCGATGGCGTCCCGGCGTCAGCCCCTCGATCAGGAGGCGGCCCTCGCGGTTCGTCACGCGATGCGCCTGGTCATCGAGGACCAGCGTGTAGGTCGAGTCGTCCCAGGCGGGCTCGAAGGCGAGTTCGACCGTCCGTTGCGGCCAGCGCAGCCGCCAGGGCCCGGGGCCCTCGAGCGTCGCCTTCAGCGGCAAGCGCAGGCTCCCGTCCTCGTCCTGGTCGGTGACGAGGAGCTCGAGTCCCGCGATCTCCGCGGTCGTGGCGAAGCGCGGCTCCCAGCGCCCGTCCTCGCCGAGTTGAAGGACGGGGAGGCCCTCGACCAAGCCGTAGGCGGCCGGCTGGTCCTCGGTCCGCAGCACGCTGACGCTGCGCGGCGCCGCCCGTTTCATCGCCGGCGAACCGAGGTCGATGCGACCGTCGTCATGCTCGAGGGTCGCGAGGTCGAACCAGAGCGGCTCCAGGCCCGGGTCCTCGCGCGCCCAGACCATGAGGAAGCCGGAGTCCCCTGCGGTGATCGCGGGCGGGCGATTGCGCGGCGCCTCCTGCGTCTCGTGAAGGCCCGCCTCCTCGGCGGCGAGACCGTCGCGACGCGGCAGGACGTCGAAGGAGGCGTCCACCGCCTCGCCGTCCGGGCCCAGGACCTCGGTCGCGTGGACGGCGACCAGGGGATAGCGCAGCTCGAGGCGTTCGAGGCCGGGTCCCAGATCGTGGGTCGTGATGCGCGCTTCGAGCGAGGCTTCGGATCGCGGCCGTTCCCAGTGCACCTCGATCCTGCAGGTCGCATCCGCCGGGACCCGGATGGGGCCGGCGTAGCGATCCCAGATCAGACCGTTCGCATCGGGCTTCATTGACTCGACGAATTCGAGTTCCTCGGTCAGGTCGATGCTCTCATTCGCTCCGACCAGCCGGACGGAGGGCTCGTCCCACTCGACCAGATCGAGTTGCAGGAGGACCTCCCGCATCTGCGCTTCGCCGCCCCCGCGAGGGCGGCGCCTCAGTTCGATCTCGATGCGTCCGGCGTCGAGCTCGGCCGCTCCGATCGTTCGCCTGATCGGCTTCATCCGTCCCGCGTGGTCCTGGAGCACGAGCGTCCAGTTTCCGGTCTTCGGGATCTCGGCGCGAACCGATCCGGGCTCGTCCAGGTGCTCGCGCCAGGCGAAGCCATCCTCCGATCGAACGAGGACGAGGTCGAGCTGCAGATCCTCCTCGGCTGCTCGGTCCTCGGCCAGGCGGAGGTCGAGTTCGACGCTGCGTTCGTTCGGGGGCAGGACGACGTGCCCTTCCGCATCGACCCGGATCAGACAGTCGAAGTCGGCCGGCGGACGAGGGTGCTGACAGTCGCCGTCGTTTCGTAGTCGTTCTACGGTGAAGCCCGGCGGAAAGACCTCGAAATCGTCCTCGCGCCAGTCCAGGCCGGGCAGCTCGAAGCGACCGGTCTCATCGCTGCGAACCCAGGGGCCGCGATGACAGTACCTCAGGCCGACGAGAGCGCCGGCCACCGGACGGCCCTCGAGATCGATGATCCGGCCCTGCACGCCTTCGGCCCGCGGCAGGACCAGGACACCCTCGCGCCCGGGGACGAAGAGCTCGTCCCAGTCGTGATACTCGCTCTCGACCTCGAAGCCGCGGGGCCAGATCTGGCCCTCGATCGACTCGTTGACGTCAGGGAAGACCGCGCGACCCTCGACATCGCTACGAGCGCGACGCAGGGCGGGCGTGTGCCCGCAGCCCAGGATCAGTTCGAGCTCGACCCCGGCGAGTGGCCGATCGGAGCCGTCGATGACGCGAACCTCGAGATCTCGACCGCGCTTCAGGCGGACCGGAAAGTCGAGGTCGTTGTATCCGCCCTGCGGCGCGTAACCCCCCGCATCGACGAAGATCCAGCCGCAGCCGCGCTCGAGGCCCTTCAGATCGAGCCGGACCCAGCCCTCGGCGTCGGCGCGGGCCGAGCGGCGGATCACCCTCGAGCCGGCCGTCGGCTCGTCCTCTTCCTCGACCACCATGACCAGCGCGCCCTCGACGGGTCGGCCGGTGTCGGCATCGACGATGCGGGTCACCAGAACCTCGCGGCGCCCGTCCTCGCCTACGGGTTCGCCGCCGGGGTAGACGTCCTCGCTGAAGCCGCAGCCGAGGACCTGTCCCCGGGCGGAGGTTGCGAGCAGGCCGACCGCGAGCGCGATCACGAGCAGCCCCGCGAGCGACGACACGGCCGTGGTCGGGAATGCGAGGGCTGCCGGCTCAGCGTGCGGCCAATCTCTGCCAGAACTCATCGTTCATCTCCTCGGAGACGGCTCGCGCCTCCTCCTTGATCCGCGCGACCTTGGCCGCGAGCACGGCGTCCTCGGCCGCGCGGCGCATGACCTTGCCGTGATGCACCATGAGGTGCGCGAAGACCTCGGCCTTGTCCTCTTCCAGGGCGGTCGTCGCGTAGTGGGTGAGAAAACCCGGATAGCGACCCGTCATGGCGCCGCTCCACAGCCCGCGCGGAGGCGTCATCCCGTGGCTGCCGTAGCTGAAGCCGGGGCGGTTGAGCGCGACCCAGCCCTCATCCTCGTAGACCAGGCCGTCGGCGTACTTGTCGAGAATGTGGAAATAGTCGTGATGGATCACGCAGCGCTGATAGTCCCTCGAATGATCACCCCTCTCGACGTCGAGGTAGAGGGTCGCCGTCTCGAAGTCCGGCACGGCGGCCCGCAGGTCGTCATCGACGGCGAGCGCCTTGCAGAGCAGGATCGATTTCAGTCCGGAGCGGCGCAGGAAACGACTCGGGTACTTCTCGAGTTCCTCCATGAGGAGGGGGAGATAGCGGTCGAGTTCGCGTTTCGCGGCCGCTTCGCCATGAAGGACACCCCAGCCCCGCCGGGCGGGCAGCTCGCTCGCATCGGTCGAGATCGTGATGTCATGGTCTCGCTCGTAACGGGCAACGCGTTTCGTGGTGGCGAGCGCGGGCGCCAGTCGCGGACCCGGTAGAGGAGGGGCGACCGGCTGACCGGGACCGACCTCGCCGAAGTCCGAGGCGGAGCCGGAATTCGCGATGCGTCTGGATGCGGCCTCGTCCCGGAAGCCGAGGTAGAGCAGTCCCGCGAGGCCCGTGGCCAGGATGAGGATGGCGATCGACGAACGCATGAGGCAGGGCTCCTGCCGGTCTTCATCGCGGACGCCCGCCATCATAGCCGCCGGCGACCGGGTCTGCCGAGGAGATCGCGGTCCTCGGGGCCGCTGCGAGGGCTCCGCCCGGGCGTGAACCGCGCGAAACGGGCGGATCTCCCGTTTCGCCCCGAGAAGAGGGCCGGGGGGGCTCGACCCGCAACGATCGAAGCGCCATCATGTCGGTTCCGGGCGCGGCCGAAACCCTGCCCGACCCGTCTCCGTGTCGTGCCGAGGGCCGAACGATGCCAAGGACCGCTTCTCTCCTCCTTCTGCTGCTCGTCATCCTGTCTCTTCCGCGGCCGGGACAGGGCCAGGTCCGCTGGGAGACCGACCTCGAGTCGGCCATGGCGCGGGCGAAGGCAGAGGGCAAGCCCATGCTGATCTCGATGCACACCAGCACCGAGGTCGCCTGCCGGCGCATGCTCGAGAAGCTCTACACCGACCCCGACATCCTTCCGCTTCTCGCCGAGTTCGTGATCCTGCCGACCTGCTTCGACCTCCACGAGGAGGAGAAGCGGACGATCGACGGCAAGGAGGTCTCGGTGAGCCCGCTCTTCGGCACGCTCGGCTGCGCGCAGCTCCAGAGAAACGAGGCCGACGTGCGCGACCGCTTCTTCGACAAAGCCGACGTCAAGGTCCCTCAACACGTCTTCGTCGGCGACGACGGCGAGATCTACCTCGGCAAGATCTACGAGCTGAAGAAGCCGGCCTTCGTCACGCTCCTCACCAACGCGCTGATCCTCTACGGCAGCAAGGTCTCGGACGGCATGGACGAGGTCACGAAGGGCTTCCTCGCCGAGGTCGAGAAGGGCTCGATGCAGGAGAAGCGCAAGGCGGTCCACGGCCTGCTCGACTTCCAGGATCCGCGGCGCGTGGACATCCTCCACATGACCATGCAGGGCCTGAAGAAGGAGGCCGAGAAGGGCGAGTGCGTCCGCGCCTTCGGCAAGGAGAACTACGCCTTCGCCGCGCCCGCGGTCATGAAGGCCCTCAACGATCCGTCCGAGTACGTCCGCAACTGCGCCGTCGTCAGCCTCGAGGAGATGAAGGCGACCGAGGCCGGCGAGAAGCTCCTCGCGATGTTCGAGAAGGAAAACGACAAGGAGTTCAGAAAGGACATCCTGCGCGCGCTCGGCCCCTGCGGCGGCGGCCTCCCGAAGATCAAAGAGGTCCTGGTAGACAACGTCAAGGACCGGCGCGAGGACAACCGCATCGCCTGCTACCTCTCGCTCGGCTACCACCTCCACGACCAGGACGTTCAGGAGTTGCTCGCGAAGCAGTGGAAGAAGGAGGGCAAGAGCATCGCCGCCAAGACCGCCATCATCTGGGCCTACACCTTCGCCCGCGACGAGAGCCTCATCCCGCAGCTGGACGAGTTGATCGCGAAGGAGCGAAACGGCCAGCTGAAGTATCTGGTCGAGGCGGCCAAGCTCCAGATCACCACCGGCAGCGGCGTGGCCCCCGAGGACGGCCGTAGCGGCCACATCAAGCTCCACAACGCCATGGGCGCGATCCTGTCCGGCGACAAGATCCCGCGCAACGCCTACAAGTACTGGAAGGGCGACGATTGACGCGCTCTCGCCCCGCCGGGCGATCGGAGAAGGGATGAACGGGTCGATGCTCCCCATCGCGCTCGCGGTCCTGCTGTCGCTCGCGGCCTGCGGCCCGCCCGAACCGCGACCCGAGCCCGAGGCGACGACTCCGCGACTCCGGCTCCTGGATTCTCCGGCCGGCCCCGCCGCCGGCCAGCCCCGACTCCACGACGGCGCCGACGGGCGGACCTACCTGAGCTGGGTCGAGGCCCGCGCCGGGGGTCATGTCCTCCTGTTCGCCACCCTGACCGACCGGCGCTGGTCGGCGCCGCGCGAGATCGCCTCGGGGCGCGATTGGTTCGTCAACTGGGCCGATGTCCCGTCCCTCTGCGCCCTCGCCGACGGCGGGCTCGCCGCTCACTGGCTCGAACGCATGGGCGAGGGGACCTACGCCTACGGCGTCCGGGTCGCGGTCTCGCCCGACGGGGGCGCGAACTGGAATGCGCCGCGCTGGCTTCATGAGGACGAGACTCCGACCGAGCACGGCTTCGCCTCGATCGTCGCCCTGGACGGCGAGCGGTTTGCCGCGACCTGGCTCGACGGGAACGCGCTCGAGTCACGCGGCGAGATGGAGCTCCGCGGACGGACCTTCGATCTGCGCGGCGCCTTCGGTGACGAGCAGGTCATCGACTCCCGGGTCTGCGAGTGCTGCGCCACCTCGGCGGTCGCCCTCGGAGGCGGGTCGAGCTTCGTCGTCCATCGCGACCGCGGCGCCGAGGA
>JBFIHP010000189.1:0-6503 GCA_041601735.1 Planctomycetota bacterium
AGAGTCCGATGCCCTGGGCGCCGAAGGCGATGGCCTCCTTCGCCTGGTTGGGCTGATCGGCGTTGGTGCGGACCTTCATCTGCCGGATCTCGTCGGCCCAGCTCATCAGCTTCTGATAGGCCTGATAGACCTCGGACTTCTCGGGCTTCAGCTTGCGATCGACGATCACGCGGGTGATCTCGGAGGGGATCGTCTTGATGGCGCCCTCGAAGACGCCGCCGGTCGTCCCGTTCAGCGAGATGGCGTCGCCCTCCTTGAGGACATGGTCGCCGACCTTCATCCGACCCTTCTTGTAGTCGATCTCGAGCTCGCCGCAGCCGGCGACGCAGGTCTTGCCCATCTGCCGGGCGACCACCGCCGCGTGCGAGGTCATGCCGCCGCGCGCGGTGAGGATGCCCTCGGCGGCCGCCATGCCGGCGATGTCCTCGGGCGAGGTCTCGATGCGGACCAGGATGACCTTCTTGCCCTTCCGTTTCAGTGCGACCGCGTCATCGGCGTGAAAGGTGATGATGCCGGTCGCGGCGCCGGGCCCGGCGTTCAGGCCGCGGGTCAGGAAGCGGCCGGCCTTGCGCGCGGTCTCGTGGTCGCGGCTGTCGAAGACCGGGCGGAGGACCTGCTCGAGCGAGTCGGGCGGAACGCGCAGGAGCGCCTCCTCCTTGCTGATCAGCTTCTCCTCCGCCATGTCCACCGCGATCTTGATCGCCGCGAAACCGGTACGCTTGCCGGAGCGGGTCTGGAGCATCCAGAGCCGGCCGTCCTCGACCGTGAACTCGATGTCCTGCATGTCCCGGTAGTGTTTCTCGAGCTTCTTGTAGATCTTGGTGAGCTGGCCGTAGACCTTCGGCATCTCCTTCTCGAGCTGCTGGATGGGCTTCGGCGTGCGCGTGCCCGCCACGACGTCCTCGCCCTGGGCGTTGATCAGGTACTCGCCGTAGAAGCGCTTCTCGCCGGTCGAGGCGTCACGGGTGAAGGCGACGCCGGTGGCCGAGTTGTCGCCGCTGTTGCCGAAGACCATGGCCTGCACGTTGACGGCGGTGCCGAGCGCCTCGTCGATGTCGTTCAGCTTGCGATACGAGATCGCCCGGTCGTTCATCCAGGAGCCGAAAACCGAGTTGATCGAGCCCCAGAGCTGCTCCTCGGGGTCGGTGGGGAAGTCCCTCTTGGCGAACTTCTTGATCGCCGCCTTGAACTGCTTGACCAGGAGCTTCAGGTCGCCGACGTCGAGCTCCGTGTCGAGGGTCACGCCGCGCTTCTTCTTCAGCTCGTGGATGATGACCTCGAAGGGATCCTCCTCGAGCTTGTTCTCCGGCTTCAGGCCGAGCACGACGTCGCCGTACATCTGCACGAAGCGCCGGTAGCTGTCCCAGGCGAAGCGCTCGTTGCCGGCGCTCGCGGCGAGACCGGCGACGGTCTCGTCGTTGAGGCCGAGGTTGAGGACCGTGTCCATCATGCCGGGCATCGACACCGGGGCGCCGCTGCGGACGGAGAGGAGCAGGGGGTTCTTCGGATCGCCGAACTTGCGGCCGGTGATCTTCTCGACGGCGTGAACCGCCGCCTTGACCTCCTTGGTCAGCGACTTCGGATACTCGCCCTTCAGGTAGTAGAAGGTGCAGACATCGGTCGAGATCGTGAAGCCCGGAGGCACCGGGATGCCCAGGTTGGCCATCTCGGCCAGGTTGGCGCCCTTGCCGCCCAGGAGCGCTCTCATGTCGGCGCCGCCTTCGGCCTCGCCGCCACCGAATCGATACACGTGTTTCTTCATGGTCGTACTCGCTTGCGCGTTCTCGTTCCTCGGTCAGGGTCGGGCCGCTGGGGCTCCGAACCTCTCCAGTTCGGCCGGATCGACGGAATCGACCAGCCAGGCTGAGGTCAGAATGATCTTCTCGAGATTCTCGGGAGCGTAGAGTTCGGGGTCGGCGATGCCGTCGAGTCGGATGGAGAGCCGATCCTTCTCGTAGGAAGCGACCTCCGACAGGCGGTCCGGGCGGCCGATCACGGGGGCGACGCTCGGTCGCGCGTGACGGACCTCCCAGGTGGTCTGGCGGATGAAACGCACCGGGATCAGACGGTCCCCGACGCGGTAGGTCACCAGCTTCATCTCGGCCTTCTCGTCCTCGATATCGACGATCTCTTCGATCTCGATCTGCTGGACGTCGCCGAGATTCTCGGCCGCCCATTCCTTCACATCCGGCCAGAAGAGCTCGAGGTCACCGTCCGTGAAGCCCTCGCGTTTCTTCAGTCCCGGACTCAGACAGTTGGCCACGTGCAAAGGGTATTCCTTCTCGAAGGCCCATTGCAGGTAGTAGGTCGTCTGCCGGGGAGTCCCGGTCGTGAAGCCCGGCGGAACGTCGGGCGAGTAGCTGGTACAGGCCCCGCAGAGGGCCAACAGGGCGGTGATGAGGGCGATTCGACCGGAGGGCATGGATCTCTCCACAGGCAGCGGGGGCACGGGCGAGAGGCTACCAGCCCGCCCCGAAAAGGGCCATCGAGACGCCCCGGATCCCCCTTGACCCCAGGACCTTAGGGGACAGCGTGTGGACTTTTCCCCAGGTCGGTCGAAAGGCCCCAGACGCTTCGGAGCGGATTGGGGCCTTGCGCGATAAAGCCACGGTCCGATGGAACTTAGGATAACTTGCACATTCTTCGGGGCGAGGACTACAATGCGCGCCCTCTGCGGGCGGGGACCCGCCTGAAATCGGTCGCGCGGCGCCGCGCGAGCCGCCTCGAACCGGATCGGCGAGCGGGCCGATGCCCGCTCGGTCGGCGGCGGTCCCTTCGGGTGCGAGAAGGAGCATTTCAGGACGATGGCGAGGCAGCTTCTCGGGCAGATCCTGAAGGATCAGGACCTCATCGAAGACAAGCAGATCGACGACGCGATCCGCCTCCAGAACGAGGCCGGCTGCAAGATCGGCCAGGCGCTGATCCGGCTGGGCTACCTCGACGACGAGAAGCTCGCCCGGGCCCTCGCGCGGCAGGCGAAGCTCCCCTTCGTGGACCTCTCGAAGGGGAAGATCGCCGACGACGTGATCGAACTCGTCCCGGCCAACCTGGCGCGGGAGTACGGGATCATCCCGATCAAGGTCCAGGGCGGCGAGGTCATCGTCGCGATGGCCGACCCGCTGCTCGCCTTCAACCTCGAGAACCTGAGCTTCCTCCTCAACATGCGCTTCCGCTGCGCGGTCGCCGCCGAGAGCAGCCTGAAGGAGGCCTTCAAGCGCTACTACAAGGTCGAGGCCGAGGAGAAGCCCGAGGCCGCGACCGGCAAGAAGAAGAAGGGCGAGGAGGACGACGACGCGCCGATCATCCGCCTGGTCGACCGCATCATCGAGGACGCCGTCCGCGTCCGCGCCTCGGACATCCACCTCGAACCCTACGAGGAGGAGCTGCGGGTCCGCTTCCGGGTGGACGGCGTCTGCAAGACGGTCTCCCGGCATCCGCGCCATCTGCACGGTCCGGTCGTCTCGCGCCTGAAGATCATGGCGGGGATGGACATCTCGGAGAAGCGCAAGCCCCAGGACGGCCGGGTCCAGACCCGCGTCCTCTCGAAGGACATCGACATGCGCGTCTCGGTGCTGCCGGCGGTCAAGGGCGAGAGCATGGTCTGCCGTATCCTCGACAAGGTCGAGGGCCTGGTGTCGCTGGAGCAGCTCGGCTTCGACGGCGAGGACCTGCGGCGCTTCGAGAAGATCATCAAGCGGCCGAACGGCATCTTCCTCGTCACCGGTCCCACGGGCTCCGGCAAGACCACGACCCTCTACGCCGCGCTCAAGCGCCTGAACCAGGCCGACGTCAAGATCATCACCGCCGAGAATCCGATCGAGTACAACCTGAAGGGCGTGAACCAGTGCCAGGTGCGGCATTCGATCGGCCTCGACTTCTCGCGTATCCTCCGCGCCATGCTGCGCCAGGCGCCGAACATCATCCTCGTCGGCGAGATCCGCGATCAGGAGACCGCGGCGATCGCGACCCAGGCCGCGCTCACCGGCCACCTCGTCTTCTCGACCCTCCACACCAACGACGCACCCAGTGCGGTCACCCGTCTGGTGGACATGGGCGTGCCGCCCTACATGGTTTCGACCTCGTTGATCGCCGTCCTGGCGCAGCGCCTGGTCCGCACCCTCTGTCAGCACTGCAAGGAGGGCTTCGAGCCCACACCGGCGGAGCTCATGACCATCGGCGTCGGGGCCGAGCAGGCGCGGGGCAAGACCGTCTTCCGGGCCAAGGGCTGCGATCGCTGCGGCTTCAACGGCTACTCCGGTCGGATCGGCATCTTCGAGCTGATGTTCATGGACGAGCATCTGCGGGAGATGACCTTCAACGGCGCCTCGCATCTGGAGCTGCGCCGGCAGGCGACCCTTGCGGGGATGTCCTCGCTGCGGGCCGACGGCGCCCGGAAGGTGCTGGCCGGCCGGACCAGCATCGAGGAGGTCCTTCGCGTCGTCAGCCAGGAAGCGATCGAGGTCTGAGGAAAGGCACATGACCGACATCAACGACATTCTCGACTTCTGCATCACGCAGAACGCCTCGGACGTACACCTCACCGTCGGCCGTCCGCCCGTGCTGCGCATGAGCGGTCGCCTGAAGAGCCTCGAGTCCGCGCCCCTCGAGCCGGCGGATACCGAGAGCATGGCGATGAGCATCATCCCGGAGCGCCTGCGCGAGGAGTTCCACGAGCACGGCACGGTGGACTTCGGCATGGGTTTCCAGGACCGCGCCCGCTTCCGCGTGTCGATCCTGAAGCAGAAGGGCAGCGTGGGACTCGTGCTGCGCCTGATCCCCTCGACCCTGCTCACCTTCGAGCAGATCGGCCTGCCGGACAACGTCAAGGACCTGCTCCAGAAGCCTCGCGGCATGATCCTCGTCACCGGCCCGACCGGCTCGGGCAAGACGACGACGCTGGCGACGATGATCGACTACGTCAACCAGAACTTCGATCGCCACATCATCACGGTCGAGGACCCGATCGAGTACTACCACGAGCACAAGAAGAGCGTGATCACGCAGCGCGAGGTGGGCAGCGACGTGCCGACCTTCGGCGAGGCCATGCGCCGCGCCCTGCGCCAGGACCCGGACATCATCCTGCTCGGCGAGATGCGCGACCTCGAGACGATCTCGACCGCGATCACCGCGGCCGAGACCGGCCACCTCGTGCTCGGCACCCTCCATACCACCGGCGCGGCGCGGACCGTGGATCGCATCATCGACACCTTCCCCGAGCGTCAGCAGGAGCAGATCCGCGCCCAGCTCGCCGGCGGCCTGCTCGCGGTCATCTCGCAGCTGCTTCTGCCGCGGATCGACCGCCCCGGCGTCGTGGCCGCCTACGAGCTCATGGTCCACAGCTCGGCGATCGAGAACTACATCCGGAAGAACGAGACCTTCAAGCTCTACTCCGAGATCCAGACCGGCAAGCGTCGCGGCATGCAGCTCCTCGACGACCACCTCTTCCGCCTCTATCGCGAGGGCGTGATCGACGAGGACCACTGCATCACCATGGCCCAGAGGACCCAGGAAATGACCGACAAGGTGCTCGGCTGATGGCGGGTCCCGATCGCAAGAAGCTCATCGGCCAGATCCTGAAGGAGATGCGCGTCGTCCACGAGGGGCAGATCCAGGAGGCGCTCTCGGTCCAGAAGGAGGAGGGCGGCCAGATCGGTGCGATCCTCATCGAGCTGGGCTACGTCAAGCAGGCCGATCTCATGGCCGCCCTGGCGACCCAGAAGGGCATCGCCCGGACCGACCTCGCCGGCCATCAGGTCCCCGAGGAGCTCGTTCGCCGCATGGATGCGGCCACGGTCAACATCTTCCGGGTCGTCCCCTTCGCCCAGCAGGGCGGGCTCGTGAAGGTGGCCGTCGCCGACCCGACCAACCTCACCTGCCTCGACGACGTCCGCTTCATGCTCGGCGCCGACATCGAGGCCTACTACGCCGATCCGGAGCAGATCGACGCCCTGATCAAGAAGCACTTCCAGGAGCGCGAGGAGACGATGGACAGTCTCCTCGACGAGCTCGAGAGCGAGGTCGAGCAGGCCAAGAACATCGACGATCAGGAGGCCCTGGCCAAATCGACGCCGGTGGTGAAGCTCCTGAACTACGTCCTGTTCATGGCGATCCGCGACAAGGCCAGCGACATCCACCTCGAGCCCTTCGACGACGAGTTCAAGATCCGCTATCGCATCGACGGCGTGCTCTTCGAGCTGCGCTCGCCGCCGGCGCACCTCGCCGTGGCGCTCATCTCGCGCGTCAAGGTCATGGCCAATCTCGACATCGCCGAGACCCGCATCCCGCAGGACGGCCGCATCGATCTCATGGTCGGCGGGCGCAAGGTCGACATCCGCGTCTCGACCCTGCCGACCATGTACGGCGAGAGCTGCGTCATGCGCGTGCTCGACAAGTCGGTCGTCAACCTCGACCTCGAGAAGCTGGGGCTGCGCGAGGACGAGATCCGCAAGATCAAGCAGTACGTCGATCTGCCCCACGGGATCATCCTGGTGACCGGTCCGACC
>JBFIHP010000190.1:0-6500 GCA_041601735.1 Planctomycetota bacterium
CGAGGTGATCGCCGTCGGCGCCTGGCCCTGCAGGAAGATCCAGTCCGAGTTGGTGCCGCTCGAATCGCCGGTCAGCTGCTGCCAGCCCGCGGGCGGGGTCGTGCTGCCCGAGGTCTGGGCGTCGAAGTTCTCGGTCCAGGGAAAGCTCGTGACGTAGACCGCGCCGCCGCTGGTGAGGTTGGCGCTCGCACTGTCGTCGGCCGCATTCTGGTCCATCGGCAGGGCTGCCGTCACGACGAGGCTGTGGGGACCGGGCGCGCTCAGATCCACCAGCGAGGCGAAGGTGAACGAGAAGGACGCCGCGGTCGCGAGGCCGCCCGCGGGGACGAGCGCGATCTCGTTGATCGCCGCGCCACCGTCGACGACGAGCGAGATCGGGATCGCGGTGCCCGCGGCGATCGTGTTCGAGCCGCCGTTGGTCAGATCGACCGTGACGGTCTCGATCGCGGACAGCAGGGTGCAGGGCGCGGCCGGATCGGTCGGGGCCGTGATGGGGCCGACGGCGAGATTGTCCATGAAGGCGTTCACCTCGGCGTTCCAGGTGGCACCGATCTGGGCCGCGCTGCGCGCCGAGTTCCAGATCCGCAGCTCGTCGATCATGCCGTTCCAGGTCGAGGTGACCGGCTCGCCGCCGATATAGAGGGGTCCGCCCAGGGTCGTGAGCGTAGCCGGCGTGGCGAAGACGTCGGTCTGCTGGAAGACGCCGTTCACGTAGGAGGTGATCGTGTTGTTCGAGGCGGTGTGGACGAAGGCGAACTGCGTCCAGGTGTTGGTCGGAAGCACGTTCGCGAGGTTCACCTGATGCCCGCCCGAATCGCTGCGCAGGCTCATGCCGAAGAGCGGGGCGCCCGGGATCGACACGACGTAGGCGCGGAGACCGATGCTCGTGCCGTCGTGCAGCACGCTGGGTGCCGGGATGGTGCTTCCGCCCGCCCAGTAGCAGTAGTACTCGAGCGTCCAGTCACCCGAGACGGCGACGTTCGCGTTGGTGTTGACCTGGCTGAAGGGATTGAGCGAGGCCGCCTTGAAGCAGGCGAAGCCGAGCGCGGGATTCGTCGTGTCGAATCCCGCGGTCGACTGGAAGCTGCAGGCGGTCCCGATCCCCGGAACCGCGAGGTCGGCGGTCGTCGTTCCGGTGCCCTCGTTGAAGCGCAGGTACATGATGTCGGGGTACTGCGCGGTCGCGGTGGCGGAGAGCATGAGCGCGCAGAGGAGCGCGCGTACGACGTGGATGCGGATCATCTCGGTCTCCAGGGTCGGCCCCGACCCGGCCTGCGAAGTGCGGCGGGCGGCGGTGGTCCCGTATTCAATCACCGGCGCCGCCGCCTTCCAATGGGCCGATCGGAATCCCCGCTGACTCGCGGCCCGGATTCGCTCATACTGTTCGCGTCGGCAGGACTTTCCGCCGGCCGTCTCATCTGGAGACAGGACGGACATGCGGACCCTCATCGCCTTCCTCGTCATCGCCTGCTGCGCCGCCTCGACACCCTGCCAGTCCGACGAGGCCGCACTCGGATCGAAGCTCGCCGATTTCCGCTTCGAGAGCGTGGTCATGAACGGCGACGGCTTCGTCACCGGCGATGCCTTCCTCGGGCGTCCCGTGCTCTACGAGTTCTGGGGCTTTCGGTGAGGCCCCTGTCTCGGGCATGCCGTGCCGCATGCCATCGAACTCGATCGCAAGTACGCCGCGAAGGGTCTCAAGGTCGTGCTCGTCCACTGCCAGGATCGGATCGACCTGGCGAAGTTCATGTACGAACGCTTCCCGCGCAATCGCGCCCTCGTGACCGCCGACAACCCGATCGCCGCGGGCGACACCACGAGGCTCGCCCTTCCCCGCGCGGCCCTCGTCGGCATCGACGGCAAGGTCCTCGCGCTCGGCCATCGCAACGAGGTCGGCAAGCTCATCGACCGCCTGATCCCGAAGGAGCTGGCGCGCATGAAGGAGGGCTACGGTGCCGACGAGGTCGTCGCTCGAGCTCGCGCCGCCTTCCTCGTGGACATGAAGTTCGCCGAGACCGACGTCTTGCTCGAGCAGTACCGGCCGCAGGACGAGGCGGCGGCGAAGGACGCGATCGAGGCCCGGGTCGAGTTGCACCGCCGGCTCGATCTCGTCCTGGACGCGACGCGCTACCGCCTGGACGCGGGGCTCTACCGGCTCGCGGCGACGGATCTCGAGGCCCTGAAGGAGGGTGTCGCGGGCAAGCCGGCCTGGGAGGAGCGCGTGGCCCTGCTCGCGGAGCGGCTCGAATCGATCGAAGGCAAGGCGCAGCTCGCGCTCGAGAAGAAGCTGGAGCGCCAGCTCGCGCGCGCCGAGAAGGGCGTCAAGAAGGGTGCGGCCGCGTCGCTGCGCAAGCTCGTCGCCGGCCACGAGAAGACCGACGTCGGGCGGCGCGCCCTTCGCATCGCGTCGATCTGGGACCGGGTCGAGGACGGCTGATCAGATCACGTCGAAGTCGCCGAGCGTGTAGAACCACTCGTGCATCAGATCGCGCTCGGTGACGAAATCCGGGGCGTAGCTGTGCGAGACCAGGCGAAACTGGATCGGCGCCAGCGAGTAGCCCTCGTCCTCGAAGATGCGCGACTCGGGGACGTTGTGATTGAGATAGCAGAGCACGCGCTTCATGCCGGTGCGCCTCCCCAGCTCCTCCGCCGCCTTGATGAGCGCTTGCGCGGCGCCGACGACCTCGAGATCCACCAGCAGATCGGCGATCACGAAGTCGGGCTGGTCGAGCCAGTTCGTCCGCCCCACGGCGCTGGCGACGAGACGACCTGAATCCGGCTCGCGCAGCTCCACGATCATGTAGTCGAAGTGCGGGTTGCGCGTGTAGCGCCAGTTCCAGAACCGCCGGTCGCGCCAGGTGATGATCCGGTGCCGCTCCTTCACCCGCGCCCAGAGATCGTCGTGGTCGGTCGAGAAGTCATCGACCAGGGCGACCTTGAAGGTGTTGCCGAGCCCCTTCACCTCGAAGGAGGGTTCCTCCGGATCGTCCTTCGGCTTCAGCTCCTTCGCGTGCACGTAGGCCTTGGTCATCGGCACGTAGTAGCAGGTCTGCGAGCCGAGCCGGTAGGCGATCGGATTCGGCAGCCCCATCTGGATGCACTCCTTCTCGAGATGACCGTAGTGGTAGGAGTGATTGAGGAGCGTGAGGGCGAAGAGCCCTTTCTTCTTCAGACCCGAGCGGCACTTCGGGTGCACCATCGAATCGACGATCTGCGAGAAGATGACGTCGCGATCGAAGACCTTCGCACGCGCCGGAAGCCCGGTGAACTGACTGACGACGGTGCCGTCTTCGAGCTTGCCGACGAAGGTGTGCATGCCGACCGGGTGATCGCGGAACTCCCAGTTCCACTCGTCGAGGCTGCGATCGACCTTGAAGACGATCTTGAACAGCTCGAGGATCGAGTGCTCGTCGCCGGGCTCGTAGGGGCCGATCCGCACCCGCCCGAGCGGCGTGTCGAGTTCGTCGAGCGGCTTCTCGGTCTTGACGATGAAGTCCACCGGCGGTCGGGACTTGCCTGCTGAATCGATCATGACTGGCTCCGCATCCGGAACGATTCCACCCTCATTCTATCGTCCATCGGGCCCCTGCGGTGGAGTTGACGTCCATCGACCGAAGAAGCCGGCGGAAAGTGCCCGGCACCGTATGTCCGCGCGACCGCCTACCACTCTCCCGACAGCACCTGAAGCCGGCGCTCCATCTGAGGCGTCCCCTGGAGCGCCGGATTCATCCGGCTTCTTCTCGGAGCGGATCAGTGCGAGTGGTGGCTCTCGTCATCGTCGTCCGCGTCGTCGTCCTCTCCGGGGGTGCGCTCGGTGAGGGGCGCCATGAAGAGGGCGTTGACCAGCAGCCGTGAGCTCCCCGGCCAGACGCCGCGGAAGGTCAGGTTGTCGGCGAGACGGACGACCACGCCGCGCCCGAGCCGCTCCACCGCCGCGGCGCAGCTGCCGGCGAGACGCTTCTGGATGCGCTCGGCGGCGAATCCGCTCACCAGCGGAAGGGGGTCCTTGCGATAGCGAAGCGGCGCGTCGAGCGCGTTGCGCGGCGCCGGCATGAGCGAACCGCCGCTGCGCCAGAGGGCGATCTCGTCGCGCACGAGGCCCCAGCCGAGGGGATGCGTCGGATCGAGCTCGGCCGCGAAGATCGCGCCCGAGATGCGGCTCTCGGCCCGAAAACGCTCGCGTTCGGCGTAGGACCCCGGGGTCGGCGCCTTGTCGTCGGCCGCGAGCTTGGGCTCCTCGAGGCCGACGAGTTCGCGGGCCGCCCAGCGGGCCGCGGAGCGCTGCGTGATGAGCGTGCCGCCGGCGCGGACCCAGGTCGTGATCTCGTCCTTGATCCGGCCGAGTCCGCCCTCGGCGCCGCTCACGGCGATGACATGGCTGTAGTCCGCGAGGCTCGAGGCGCCGAGGCCGTCGGCGTCGATGAGGGTCACGGTCATGCCGAGCTCGAGATCGAGCAGGTGCCAGAGATGGCCGGCCTCGTAGGTCGAGGTGCCGCGACCGACCAGGAGCGCGGTCCGCAGCGGCTTCAGCACCCTCAGGGCGGGGCTGCCGAGATCGATGCCGTCGCGGGTGAGCCCGCTGGCCAGCTCGATGACCTCGACGCCGCAGGCCAGGGCCTTCTCCTCGACGAGGCCCCGCAGCGTCGCCACATCGTGGTCCTGCAACCCGATCGGCAGCACGAGGCTGCCGCATTCGAAGCGTCGCGTCCGGCCCTCGATCTCGACCTGAAGCGGTTTGGATGCGGCCATGAGCCTGAGACCCTCGTCCTGGAGTGCGACCAGCAGGCGCGCGGACGAGGCGGCGTTCCAGGCGAAGACGAAGGCGTAGGGCTCTCCGGTCGCGAGCCGCTTCAGGACGCCCGGACGCGCGGTGATCTTCGTCACGCGGTCGCCGAGGAGCTCGGTCTTCATCCGCCGGCCGTCGAGTTCGAGGTGCGGCAGATCGAAGGACGCGAGGACGTTCCAGGTGGAGACGTCGTAGAAGACCGGGTCGTTGAACTCCCGCCGCCGCTCGAAGAGCGATTTCACCAGGCGGTACTGGGGCTGATCGGAGGGCACGATGAAGGCGCCCTCGACGGGATAGGTCCGGTCGTCGTCCTTCAGCTCCTCGCCCAGTTGATGGACGTGCACGCCGTGGCGAAGCAAAAGATCGACGAGGGCCTCGGCCCTGGTCCGATCCTCGGGCGCGTGGAAGACCCAGGCGCGGATCGGATCGGCGGTCGCGGCGTCGAGCGCCGAGACGTAGAACTCGCGCTGGTAGTCGAGCAGCTCCACGCGGCGCGCGTGCGCGCCCTCGAGGCTCGCGATCGAGGTGACGAGCTGGTTGCGGATGGTGAAGGGGAAGTCGATCCGGCCGAAGCTCGACTTCTGGGCGTGTCCGCGCGAACTCGCCTGCTCGAAGAGGATGCCCACGCCGCCGTGCACGTCGGGGTAGGTCGAACCCTTGCCGAAGTAGAAGTCGTCGAAGGTCTCCTGGGTGTAGTAGAGCGAGCCGATCTGGTCGAGCGCATGGGCGTTCGCCTCGGCTATGGCGGCGGTCAGGTCGAAGTTGCGGGCCGGGATGAGCGGGTTCATGCGGCTGCGCACGCCGGGCTGGAAGAAGTAGGTCGAGTTCGTCCCCATCTCGTGGAAGTCGGTGACGAGATTCGGGCGCCAGGCCCGGGCGATCTCGAGCCGGGCGCGGCTCTCGGGCTGTCGCGCCAGGAGCCAGTCGCGATTGAGGTCGAACCAGTAGTGATTCGTCCGCCCGCCCGGCCAGGGCTGGCGATGCTCGCGGTGACGCGGGTCGTCGTTGATCTTCATCCCGCGATTGGTGTTGGCCCAGAGGGCGAAGCGGGCCAGCCCGTCGGGATTGAGACAGGGATCGATCAGCACGACGCTCTCGTCCAGCAGTTTCCCGAGCTTCGGGTCGGGCGAGGCGGCGAGGTGATAGGCGAAGAGGAGCGCGGCCGAGGCTCCGCTCGACTCGTCGCCGTGCACGGAGTAGCCCATCCAGGCGACGAGCGGCATGGTCGCGGTGTCCGGCGCCTCCGCCTGCGGATCGAAGAGACCGGCCCGCTGCGCGCGGATGTCGTCGAGGCGAGCGAGGTTCCGCGGCGAACTGATCGCCATCAGGACGAGCGGACGCTGCTCGTGGGTCCGGCCGTAGACCCGGAAGGCGACCCGGTCCGAGGCCTCGCCGAGACGCCGCGCGTAATCGACGATCTGGTCCGGGCGGAGGTGCCAGGCCCCGACCTCGTGGCCCAGGACCTCGGCCGGTCTGGGCACGGTCGCGTCGTAGCCCGCCGCAGCCGGGAGGTAGTAGTCGAGCCGCGCGTTCTGCGCCGGAGCGAGGGTCGCGAGCAGGAGCGAGGCGAAGAGGATGCGTACGAGCTTCATGACGAGGTCTCTCGGGTCGGCAAGCGAAGGGGGCGATGATACCCCCTCCGACCCGTCCGGGGGAGTCGTCGCGGACCCGCGGGGGCGGCTCGGGACCCCAAAAAACCGAGGATCCTGCCGAG
>JBFIHP010000191.1:0-6478 GCA_041601735.1 Planctomycetota bacterium
CGGCGACCTCCTCAATGTCCATGCCGCCCTCGGAGGAAGCCATCATCACCGGCCGCGAGACCGCGCGGTCCATCGCGATGCCGATGTAGAGCTCGTCGGCGATGTTGCTGCCCTTCTCGACCAGGAGCTTCTTGACCGGCTGGCCCTCGGGGCCCGTCTGATGGGTGACGAGGTTCTTCGCCATGATGGCGGTCGCGGCTTCCGCGGCCTCGGCCGCGCTCTTCACCAGCTTGACGCCGCCGCCCTTGCCGCGGCCGCCTGCGTGGATCTGCGCCTTCACGACGCTGACCGGCGTGCCGAGCTTCTCGAAGGCGGCCTTCGCCTCCGCGGCCGTCGAGCAGACGATGCCCTCGGGCACGGCGACGCCGTAGTCCTTCAGGATCTGCTTGGCCTGATACTCGTGGATCTTCATGGAGATTGGCCCCCAAGTGACTGTGAATTCGGTGGTTATGATTGGACGCGCCGGGAAGGCGGCGGGGCCGCGATCGAGGCTCCCGAGTCTATTGAGGGGGGCGCTCGGAGACAAACGGCGACCCGGGTCCCGGGCCCGCCAGGCACCAGGAAACGGCCCTCACGCCTTCTCGCGCCCTGAGGGCCCACGGTTGCCGCGCTCGCCGTCCGAGGCTCGGGGTCTCAGGCCTTCCGTTCCTTCTTCCGGCGGCTGCCGTGACGGCGATAGAGACGGCTGAAGCGGGCGGTCGCCTTCGGGTCGTCGGTCATGTCGATGTGGCCGACGCGATGGATCTTCAGCGTGTTCGTGCCGCCGCCGGAGGAGACGTTCGAGCCGGTGATGACGATGGACAGGTCGCCGAGCTGGGCGCGGTCGCCGTCGAGCAGCTCGCGCTCGCCCAGGTAGTAGAGCTCGTCGACGCTGTCGGCCAGCTCCAGCCGGACGACGTCGATGCCCCAGCAGAGCGCGAGGCGGTTGAAGGCGTCCTCGGAGAAGGTCGCGCCGACTATGGGGGTCGGCGGCCGGGCGAAGGAGAGCTTGAAGCAGGTCCGACCCGAGCTGGTGAAGGCGAAGAGGCAGTTGGCCTCCAGCTCGCGCGCCGCGGCCGAGGCCGCGTGCACGGTGGCATCGGCGACGTCGCGGCCCGGATCGAGGGGCATCGCCTTCATGATGCGCTCGTAGAGCTCGCTGTTCTCGGTATGCACGATGATCTTGCGCATCATCTCGACCGCGCCGATCGGGTTCTTGCCGACCGCGGTCTCGCCCGAGAGCATGACCGCGTCGGTGCCGTCGAGGATGGCATTGGCCACGTCGGAGGCCTCGGCCCTGGTCGGCCGCGGGTTGTCGATCATCGATTCCAGCATCTGGGTCGCGGTGATCACGATCCGTCCGCGCTTGCGGGCGGCCGAGATGATCGACTTCTGCAGGATCGGGAGCTCCTCGGCGGGGGTCTCGACCCCGAGATCGCCGCGCGCCACCATGATGCCCTCGGAGGCGTCGAGGATCGCCGAGATGTCCTTGACGGCCTCGGGCTTCTCGATCTTCGCGATGATGGGGATGCGCACCTGCTTGCGCTTCAGGATCGCGCGCAGCTTGCGGACGTCGTCGGCGCGGCGCACGAAGGAGAGCGCGATCCAGTCCACGCCGAGCTCGATGCCGAGCCGGACGTCGGCGCGGTCCTTCTTGGTCAGCGCCGGGGTCGAGACGTTGACGCCCGGCATGTTGATGCCCTTCTTGCCGCGCAGGATGCCGCCGCAGATCACCTCGCAGACCAGCTCATCGGCGAGCTTCTCGACGCAGCGGAGTTCGAGCAATCCATCGTCGAGCAGCAGGCGGTCACCGAGCTTCACGTCGCTCACGAGCTGCCGGTAGTTCGTCGCGATGATCCCGGGCTGGGTGTGGGTGACCTTGTGGGTGAGGCGGACGCGCTTGCCGACCTCGAGCAGGAGCGGCTTGCGGTCCTTGAGGGCCCCGGTCCGGATCTTCGGTCCCTGGAGGTCCTGGAGGAGCGAGATGGGGGCGCCGAGACGGCGCGCGACGCCGCGGACGCGCTTGACCCGCTCGCGGTGCTCGTCGTGCGTTCCGTGCGAGAAATTCAACCGGAAGGCGTTGGCGCCCGCCCGGATCAGCTTCTCGATCTGCTCCTCGCTGTCGGAGGCGGGCCCGAGGGTGGCGAGGATGCGGGTGCGAGCCCGAACCCCGGAGCCGGTCGGCGCAGCCCCCTTGCGAGGGCGCCTCGAGGTCGTTCCGGCGGCCTTCTTGGCGGGCTTCTTGGCGGGCTTCTTCGGGGACTTCCCGGCGGCTTTCTTGATCGTTTTCTTGCGCGGCATGGCGGCAATGTAGCGGCCCGCGTCCGGGTCGGGAAGGGGAGCCGGGCGACTTCAGGCCAAGGTCGCGAGATCGCGGAAGAGCCCCGGGGCGCGAATCAGGACGGACCGAGGAGCTTGTCCTTGTTGCCGTCCCACCACTTCTCGAGTTCCCGGATCTTGGCGAGGACCTTGGCGCTGCCGGCGTCCGCCTCGAGACCGATGCTCCGCCCCATGAGCTTCTCGAGCGCGGCGATCGCCGTCTCGCGCAGGACGTAATCGTCGCTCTTCAGCACCGGAATGATGTGCGGGATGGCCCAGTGCGCCTCCATGTCCATCAGGTTGGTGAGCGCGGTGCTGCGGACGTAGTCGGCGGAATCCCCGAGCAGTCCGACCATTGCCTGTTCGACGCGGCGGCCGCGGAATTCGGCGAGATCGACGGCGGCGGCGAAGCGCTTCGGTCCCTCCTTCGATTCGAGCTGCTTCAGGAGCTTGTCGAGCCGGGCCTGCCTTTCGGCGTCGAGCGGGGGGTCGCCGGGAGTCGGATCGGTGGTCGAGTCGCCGGGCCCGGGCGCGACGACGACGGGGCCGCGTTCCTCGAGTTCGGCGATCCGACCCTGGACCGCGACGAGACGCTCGTCCAGGCCGTCGAGACGCCGACCGAGGGTCTCGACGGCCGGCCCGATCTCATTCTCGATGCGATCGAGTCCGGCGCCCAGCCGATCCTCGCCCTCCTTGCGGAAGCGTGCGAGTTCCTTCATGCGAGCGTCGAGGTCGGACTTGAGGCCGTCGGAGAGGCCGCCGAACTGTCGGCTCAGACTCTGGATGGCATCGCCGTTGTTGCGCAGGGCCTGATGGATGCGGGCCAGCTTCCCGGCCTTGCCGTCTACGTCCGGGCTCTCCTCGAGTTCGCGCATGATCTCGTTGCGGAGGCGCGCGTGTGAACCCTGCAGATCCACGAGTTCGGTCTCGAGGCGCTGGACCCGACGGGCCATGGTCTCGGCCTCGTCGCGCCCCATGATCAGATCGCCCCAGACCGCCATGACGACGGAGCCGGCGAGGAGCCCGAAGACGACGGCGAGCACGAGGGTCGCGGTGTTGCCCCGGATGACGGGTCGGGGTTTCTTGGAGGGGCGACAACGCTCGTGATAGATCTTGCCGCCTTCGATCGTGATGCGATTGTCCGCGATGTCCTTCAGCGGGATGCTCTCGTGGCACTCGTCGCAGAAGTAGATCTTCATCCCCTGGTCCCTCTTCCTGATCGCCTCGGATCGCACCGGACTACCCGGTCGTAGCGAGGACGCATCGGCATTGCGAGGCCTTCGCGGAAATCCGGCCGGGCCGGGCGAGTCGAAGCCCGGTCGGAGGCTTCGTCCGATCCGCCCCGACTATAGGGACTGCCCCGGGCGGGCGTAAAGAACAGGGCTTTTGGCGAATTCGGTGTCGCTGAGAAAAGGGGCGGCCCTGACGGTCAGACCCGGCCCTTCTGCTGGTGCCGCGAGTGCAGAAAGGAGAAGACGACGATGGCCAGCGAGACCAGCCAAGCGACGCCAACCCAGCCCCAGATGCCCATGCAAGTACCCGATTGCGGAGAAGACGAGGCGGCCCGGGGCTTCGGGGCCCGCGCCGTGGGAGGAACTTAGCGCCCCTCTACCGGGATGACCAGCCGGAGCCTCGCGGGGCGCGGTCGGGCGGACGACCCGGAGGGGTGTCGTCGGATTCAGCCGTTGACGACGCGCTCGTCGTCGCCCGGACGGTACATGAGGCGCGACTTCTCGGACTCCCACCAGCTCCGCCAGCGGCCCACGGCGACGTTGCGGATCTCCGCGGGGGCGGCGAACTCGTAGTCGAAATCCTGGCCGAGGACCTTCTTCAGGACCTCGATCGCCTTGTAGCGGAAGCGGCGATCGTCGCTCTCCAGGTAGCTGATGAGCACCGGCACCGCGGTCGTGTCGCCGTGGCTGAGCAGACCGGATGCGGCCTCGAAGCGGACGATCTCGTCACTGTGGTGCATGTTGGCGGCGAGCGCGGCCGTGCTCTCCTTCGTGCGGGTAAAGCCGAGCACGTAGAGAAGATGAGCGCGACTGCGGATGTCGAGGCCCTCGAGGTGCTCGATGATGATCGGCAGCGCCAGCTCGCGCTGGGCGATGAGCCACTGAAGCGAGCGCAGGAGCTTCGGCCCGCGCTCGTATGAGACCGCTTCGACGACCGCGTTGATGCGCACGATGTTGACGTCGACGGGGTCCTTGTCCTTGCGCGCCTCCATCGCCTCGACGTACTCCCTCGGCATCTCGACGCCGTCGCGGGTGTAGGTCGTGGTACAGGCCGAGGCCAGGACGAGCGACAGGGTCGCGAGCAGAGCGAGGACGGGGCGGTTCCTGAGCATGGTTCGATCCCTTCGAGAACAAATCCCTGTCACCAGGCGACTTCTGTGCAGGTGACCTCGGCCTCTTCATCGGCCGGCGCCTGCATGTTCTTGAGGCCCGGGCGGGAATTCCCCCTCCGGGACCGCAAGTTCATGCAGCGCGCGCCTGCCCATGCACTTGAGTCATCCGATGCCGTAGAGCGCGTGGACCGCCGGCTTCAGCTGCTGACGAGGTACCGCCAACGACCTGAGTCGAGCCGATGTAGGGTGCCTTGGAGACCGCGGCAGCGGCTGCCTTCTCTGCCTCTCGCCTCTGAATTCCGACGTCTGACCAGCCGAGAGCGCCGCCGACTCTGACATTCGAAGACACCGCTCTCTCGGCTTCCATGAGCGCATCTTGATGCCATTGACCTCTGCAGATTCGTCCCGCGCCCCGGCGGAAAGTGCCTGGCACCGTATGTCGGCGCGACCGCATTCCACTTAGCTGAAGCCCTTGTTCCGAGGACACTGGAAGCACCAGATGACTCAAGTGCATGGGCAGGAGCGCGCTCAGCGGCTCCGACTTCGAAGCAGGAGATCCAGTCCGAAGAGCAGGATGAGGCCCAGCGGCAGCAGGACCGGCGACCCGCGGCCGGGATCGTCGGCGCCCCCGAGCCGCCGGGCCTGGGCGACCAGCCGGCTCGGTTCCGGCCGCGGGCCGAGGTCCCGGCGCCGCGGCGGGCCGAGGAGGAGCGCGCCCCGGTCTCGACCCTCGCCGTCGATCAGGTGGCGGATTCCCGCCGGAGCCGCCTCCGGGCCGAGGGCCGAGCCGGCCCGATCACGAGCGAGGGGCCGGAGCGGGATCTCGCCTCCCGCGCTGCGCAGAAGGAGCGGTCCCGGAGGCAGGTCCCCGCCGCGGAGCTCCAGCCGCTCGCCGCCCTCCTCGGGAACCCGGACCAGTTCGAATCCGGCCGGAGGATCGGTCAGCCCGGACAGGAAGGAGCCGAGCCCGCCCGGACCGAAGAGCCCGAGCTTCTCCGCGGCCAGGGCGGCCAGGGGTGCCGCCGCGACGCGGCCCAGACCGCGATCGATCCGGGCGAGGGCGTTCTCGTCTTCCCCCGCCGCCGCGAGGATCTCGGCTCCCTCGACGCGACGGCTCCGGAGCAGTCGGGGAATCACGATCTCGCCGCCCCCGCGCCGGCGGACCGCGAGGTCCCGGCACTCGAGCTCCTCGCCCAGGGCCGCGAAGAAGGGCTCGAGCAGGCGTCCGAAGTCATCGACCTCGTGCAGGCGACCCGCCTCACCCACCAGCAGCTCGAGCGCCGGGCGCAGGGCCTCGTCGCGGTCGAACCAGAACAACCGGAGCCCGAGCCCCGCGGTCTTCATCCGCCTCGCGATCGCGCCGGTGAAACCGGGATCGAGCCCGCGCGGATCGCGACCGTCGCTGGCGATCACGGTGAGGATCTCGCGCTCAGGAGCTTCCGCCGCCGCGGGTGGGCGGGCGAGTTCGTCGAGCAGACCGCGCAGGTCGGTGCCGCCGCCGGCGCCGAGGGCCGCCAGATCGTTCGCGAGCCTCGCCGCGGCCCCGCCGTCGTCGCGGGCGTAGCGACGGCGATCGCGATCGGCCGCGAAGAGGATGAGCTCGAGGACGTCGGCCGGCCCCAGGCTCTTGAAGAGCGCGCGCACGCTCGAAGCCGCGGCGGCGAGCCGGCCCTCCTGCGCCATGCTGCCCGAGCGGTCGAGCGCGAAGCGCAGGAGTCGAGCCCGTCGTCCGGGGCGGGCCGCGAGCGGCGAGAGTTCGTCGAGGACGGTGCCCTCCCAGCCTCCGGCGCCGAAGGCCTGATCGTGACCGCAGAGGAAGAGGCCGCCGCCGGAGAG
>JBFIHP010000192.1:0-6459 GCA_041601735.1 Planctomycetota bacterium
AGAATCCGCGACGCGAAGGGGTCGCTGCGCATGCAGAGCCGTGAGCGCAAGTTCGTGTTCGACGAGGACGGCGAGGTCACGGCCGTCGTCGACGCACCGCGGTACTTCTCGCAGACCCTGATCGAGGAGACGGCCCTCGCCGCCAACCAGGCGGTGGGCGACTTCTTCCGCGCGAACGGACTGCCCACGATCTACCGGGTTCACCCGGAGAAGGACGAGGAGGAGGTCAAGCAGATCACGAAGATGCTCGAGGAGTACGGCGTGCGCGTTCCCCGGAAGGAGCGCCTCACCGGCCGCGACATCGGCGGGATGATCCGCTATGCCCGCAGGCTCGCCAACGCCGAGGCGATGATCCCGCGCATCATGAGCCTGCTGGAGCGGGCGAGCTACGAGGTGCGCGATCACGAGGACCAGGCCGAGCACTTCGGCCTCGCCCGCGAACACTACCTGCACTTCACCTCGCCGATCCGCCGCTACCCCGACCTGGTCGTGCACCGCATGCTCTTCGACGCCCTGAGCAAGGGCAAGCAGGCCAAGGACGTCCTGCTCGACGCCGAGCGCATCCGCGATCTCTTCGACGTCGCCTCGCACGCGAGCCAGCAGGCCGAGGTGGCGGGCATGGTCGAGATCGCAGTCGAGGACCTCAAGGTCTGCCAGTACATGGATCCGATGATCGGCGAGGTCCTGAACGCCAGGGTCGGTCGGGTGAATCCCTACGGCTTCGACATCGATCTGGTCGATCTCTGCGTGACCGGCTACCTGCCGGCCAAGTCGATCGGGCGGGTGCTCAAGTCGGAGGGGCCGAGCATCACGATCCGCTCGCGCTCGGGCACGAAGGTCTTCCGCGAGGCGGACGCCATCGAGGTCCGGGTGAAGGACGTCGACTTCCGGCGCCTGAAGGTGCTGTTCGAATTGCACGAGAAGAAGAGGGGCTGAGGAGAATCGCGATGGCCGGCGAACTCGACCAGGAGATCCGCGACCTGAAGCGCTGGTTGCGCTCGGCCCTGATCATGATCGTCGTCCTGGCCACCGCCCTTGCGCTGCCCGACCTCGCGCTCTGGTTCCTCGGCCTGATCCCTCTCGTCTTCGCCTGGACCGGTTATCGTTCCGTGCGCGCCCGCAGCCGCCAGCGCCATCGAGGTCCCGACCTCTGCGTCGCCTGCCTGACCCCCATGGCCGACGACCAGAACACCTGCTCCGCCTGCGGCTGGACCTTCGAGGTCGCCTGAGGGCGTCTGCCCGACATCACCGCTTCCCGCCCGATCGCTGCCGGACCTGTTCCGTCCGGGTCCATGGAACGGCGCTCGAAGCGTCAGACACCTGATGCGCAGGTGTCTGACGATTGATGCGGTCGGTGCTCAGCGCGTCGTACCCGCGATGGCGTTCGACACCGATGTCGCGAAGCTGCCGCTCTCGACGACCACGGCCTGGATGTAGAAGGTCATGCCGGGCGCGACGAGCGGCCAGGGAACCGTCGCGTCGTAGCGGCCGAAGGCGTCCGTCTGAACCGGCAGGAGCTGATCGTAAGGGTAGGCATGGACCGTGCCGCCGGCGAAGGCGACCGGAGTCGGATTCGTCGCCACCAGGAAGTAGGCCCAGCTCCAGGGCGGTGTTGCGCCGAGTCGGTACCGGGCAGGGCTTCCCGGGACGAGGTCGCCGTAGGCCTGCAGCACCGGCGGGCCGCGCTCCCCCGCGGAGGCGCCGCCGAGATCGTCGAAGTGCGCCGGACGCAGGAGCACGATGCCGGCCTCGTTGGTGACGTTGTTGATGCCGTTGCAGACGATCAGGCCGCCACGGCTCATGATCGGCACCCAGCTGCCGCTCAGATCCCAGGCCGAGTCGGTCGCGGTCGGTGCGTTCTGGAGAGGGATCGAGCCGTAGCCCTCGACGTACAGGTAGTTGCCGTAGATCCCGAGGTGGAAGGTCAGGTCGCCGCTCTCCGCGATCGAGTTGGCACCCGCTCCGGACAGCGGGATGGAGTTGTAGGTATCCCAGATCGGGCCGTCCGTGTAGCGGATCGCCTGGACGTTCTGCGACGAACTCGTGGCCGTGACCCCGGCGCCGACCGCCTGCCCGGCATCGTTCGAGCGGCCGAGCCCGGCGAAGAGGTAGTTGAAGCCCGTGCCGACCGGTGTGCCGAGGTTCTCGAGCACCATCGTGTCCAGGTCCATCCGGTAGACGTCGCCCCAGATCTGTCTCTGGTTGTTGATGTCGGTGGGCACGACCGGGAAGACGGAACTCGTGATCTGGGTGATCCCGCCGGTCGCGCTCCAGTGGTAGCTGCCGCCGAGGATGCCGTACTTGCCGACCACATCTCCCCGATCGTTGAGCGAGGTGGCGTTGAAGGGATGGGTCCCGCCGGGACCGCTCGGCAGGGCGAAGATCTGGTAGCCGCCGGGGCCGGGGTACCAGAGAACGCCGCGCGAGACGTTGCCCGAGAGGAGGATCCTGCCGGAGATGACTCCTGCCGCGTTGATGTCGGAGGGCTCGCTCCAGATCGCCCCGGAGGGAATCGGGAGGAAGCTGATTCCGGCGCCGACGCTGCCGACCCAGGCGCGCTTGTAGCCCGACAGGTAGGTGATGCCGGCGATCGTTCCCGAGTCGTTGACGCAGGATGCGGCGAGCGTGCTCGTCCCGGGGATGAGGCCCCCCACGTGATCGACGCTCCAGCGCGGCACCTGAGCCAGGACCGCGAGCGTGAGGACGGCATGGATGAGGATCATGGATGGAAGGCGTGACATGACTCGGACTCCGGAGCGGAACGGGCGCGATCTCGTCCAGGAGGCGCCCCGACGCACGAGACGCGGCGCGGGGCGGCCTCGATGAGGCCAGAGTAGCAAGGGCCGCGGGCCCCCGGGTCGGTCGGATTGTCGCAGGATGGCTCGGCCGCGGCATCGAGGCCGGGTCGGGTCCCCTCGAGGTCAGAAAGGGGGCCCCCGCGGCGCATGACGCGGCGGAGGCGAGTCGAGTCCGGCACCGATCGACCGGTTGGCGGCGGTCTTGCGTCTGACGCCGGGGGGGTCAGTTCGGCCGGAGTTCGTCGAGGAAGAACTTCGTCATCTTCTGGTAGAAGTGCCAGCGGTAGGGGCCGCGGAGACCGTGGAGCTGGCCCGGGTAGACCATGTACTCGACCGGCTTGTCGGCCTTCACGCAGCGATCGACGAAGTCGATGGTGTGCTGCCAGACCACCGTGTCGTCGGAACTGCCGTGCACGACCAGAAGCCTCCCGCGAAGGCCGTCGAGATGCGTGGCCGGCATCGACGTCTTGTAGCCCTCGGCGTTCTCCTCCGGGCGATCCATGTAGCGCTCGCCGTAGCCGGTCTCGTAGTAGGCCCAGTCGGTCACCGGGGCGCCCGAGATGCCGCACTTGAAGTAGTCGCCGGCGCGGGTCATGAGCGAGAGCGTCATGAAGCCGCCGTAGCTCCAGCCGTGCACGCCGACGCGCGAGCGGTCGGCGTAGGGGCGGGCGAGGACGTGCTCCAGGCCCGCGATCTGGTCGGCGACCTCGAGGGTGCCCATACGACGATGGATCGCCTGCTGGAAGTCGATGCCGCGGTTGAGCGTGCCGCGACAGTCGAGCCGCACGACGATGACGCCCTGCGCGGCCATGTAGTGATACCAGGGCCCCTGGAAGCCGGCGCCGCCCAGGAATTCGTCGGTCACGAGCTGCGAGTGCGGGCCGCCGTAGACGTAGAGGAGCACCGGGTACTTCTTCGTCTCGTCGAGGTCGGGCGGCAGGACGATGTGGCCGTGGAGGTCGCTGCCGTCCTCGGCCTTCACCGTGAACAGCTCCTCGGTGCCGCCGCGCACCTGGTTCCAGGGATTCGGCGACTCGTGCAAGACGGCCCGCGAACCGTCTTCGAGCTTGACGACCTCGACCTTCAGGGGCTGCTCGACGTTCGAGTGGCTGTCCAGCAGGAAGCGACCGCAGGGCGAGATCTTCGCGTCGTGCCGGCCGCGACCCGTCGTCAGCTGTGCCATCGGATCGGCGCTGATGAAGAGCTTGGCGTCGCCGCCGGCTCCGAACTCCACCCGGAAGTCGCCGGGGGCCAGACTCGCGCGGAAGAGATGCATCTCGATGGGCTTCTCGCCCGTCGCCGTGACGTGGATGGAGCCGCCGTCCTTCGCGAAGCCCTCGAAGCTCGCCACGTCGAAGGCGCCGCGGGTCACCTGCTGCATGAGGTGGCCGTCGGACTTGTAGAGGTAGAGGTGGTTGAAGCCGTCGCGCGGCGAGAACCAGAGGAAGTCGCCGCTGCCGTCAGGGAGGAAGATCGGGCCGTGCTCGGGCTCGGTCCACTCCTTGTCCGTCTCGACCAGGAGGCTGGCGAGCATCTTGCCGTCGGCGGCCGAGTAGCTCTTGAGCTCGCTGCGATTCTGCTCGCGGTTCACATGGGCGATGAAGATCCTCTCGCCGCTCGGGTCCCAGGTGACGTTGGTGAGGTACTCATCGACGGTCGGATCGGTCGCGAGCCAGACCAGCGAGTCGTCGCGCACGTCGTAGACGCCCACCGAGACCTGCGAGCCGGGCTGGCCCGCCATCGGGTAGCGTCCGAGGCGATGCTCGGCCGGCCGCGGCTCCCAGTCGATGTTGGGATAGGGGCGGATCGGCCGGAGATCCTCGCGGTAGAAGGCCAGACGATGGCCGTCCGGCGACCACCAGAGTCCGTCCTTGATGCCGAATTCGACGCGACTGACCGAGAGACCGTGGGTCAGGAACTCGTGCCCGCCGCGCGTCACGCGGAAGGTCGTGCCATCGGGCTTCTTGACCTCAACGTCCTTGTCCTTCGACCAGGCGACGTAACGGTCGTCGGCCGAGAAGGCCTGCGCCTCGGAGTCGGCCGGGAAGTCGATGCCGGCCCGGATCGCGCCCTTCTCGAGTTCGTAGCGGTAGACGCGGCCGTCGTGTACGAAGCGCAGCGACCGGCCATCCGCGTCGAAGCTCGCCGAGATCAGGGCGCGCAGATCGAGGCCCTCGACACCGGCCTTCGTCGCCGCCGCGGTGAAGGCCTCCTGGGTCACCAGGTCGCTGCGCGATCCGTCGGTCGCGTCCACGAGCATGAGCGCCGGGCCGTTCGCGCCGCGCGCGATCATCGTCACCTTCGCTTCGGTCGGATGCCAGCCGAGTCCTTGCGGACCTCGCGGCACGAAGGCGAAGGGTTGCATCGCCGCCTGCTGGAGGGTGATCTCCTGCTTCTGGGCGGCGGCGATCAGGGCGAGGCTGAAAAGGGCCAGGACGGCGAGGAAGTGGCGTCTCATGACTGCTCCTTGCGTGTTCGGTTGCGGCCGGGAGTCTAACCGATCCAGGCAGGGTCGTCGTGGTTCTTGCGGGGCGGCGGGAAGGGGCGAATCGACGCGGGGGCGGGCGACCCTGCCGGCCGCCCGCCCCCGCGGATGAGAAGGTCCGGGCGCCCTCAGGCCTGCTTGGGGCCGTAGGGATCGATGCGCCAGAGCTTGATCGAGATGCCGAGCAGGGCCCGCACCGCGTAGACCGAGACGACCAGGGCGTAGAGCACGAAGTAGATCTCGACCTTGTCGATGAGGCAGACCAGCAGGATGTAGCTGGGGTAGTCCACGACGAAGCGTCCGACCTTCTCGACCAGGGCGACGAGGGCCGAGATGCCCGAGGGCTTGCCGCCGCCCTCGCCGGCGGGGAAGGCCTCCTTCCACTCCTTGCGCTTCACGAACTGGGTGCAGGAGATGCCGATCGCGAGGCCGGTCATGCCCACGACCAGGATGGCGAGGATCACGTCGGCGCCGGCCATCGGCATCGAGGCGGCGACGTCGCCGGCGTCGGCGACCTGGCCGTCGAAGTGCTTCGCCCACCAGTGGATCATGGGGTCGAGCAGCTTGAACTGCACCCCGTCCCGGATCTGCTGCCAGATGCGGAAGCCGATCGCCATGAAGACGAAGTAGGCCTTCAGCTCGTCGATGAAGAAATCGAAGTACATGCCGATCACGCTGCCGGCCTTCTTGTGCCGCGCGAGCTGGCCGTCGAGGGCGTCGAGCATGTGCGCGATCATGAAGAGGCCGGCGCCGATCAGCAGCCCGGCATAGGTCAGCACGGTCATGTGGACGGCGAAGCCGACGAGCGCGACGAGCAGCGAGAGGATCGTGATCTGGTTGGGCGTGATCCTCGTGTTCTGGATGTAGTAGAGGATGAAGGAGGCGAGCGGTCGCGAGAAGTAGCGAAAGGCGACGCCTTCCTTGGCGCCGAAGGTGGAGGCCTTGTGCAGGGCCTTGATCTCTTCCCAGGCGGATGCCATCGCAATCTCCGGTCGAACGGCTTCGAGAATGACGCGGTCGTCGCGCGAGCCCCGGTCAGCTTCCAGGTCGCGGACGATCCGTGACAATCCTGTTAACAAGTCGCCCGGACGGAGTCCCGGGAAAGCCCATCCGGCCCGTTGAATCTTCACCCGCGGCCGGGAACGAAGAGGAGGGGCGCCGGCGAACCGGCGCCCC
>JBFIHP010000193.1:0-6432 GCA_041601735.1 Planctomycetota bacterium
CTCCTCGATCAGGGTCTGCGAGAAGTAGTTCGGCGCCAGGTAGATGCTCTCGACGTTGCCGTCGGCATCGAACTTGAACTACCGCTCCTGGCTCTGCATGCGGAGCGAGCCCTTCCGGTCGCGGATCTTCTGCTGCGGCTGGGTCCAATCTCGAAACATCTCGAGCTCGGGCCGGAGGTCCTCGAGCTTGCGGCTCTCGTCGTCAGCGACGCCGTCGAGCACCTTCTGGACGCCGCGATAGGTGCAGCGGCGCATGCTCTTGATGACGCTCTTGGTCAGGTAGTAGCCGGTTCGGCGGCCTTCGTTGTCGAAGGTCATGAAGACCGAGAAGGCCAGCCGCTCGCGGTCCGGCACGAGCGAGCAGAGTCCGTTCGAGAGCTTCTCCGGCAGCATCGGCACGACCTGGTCGGCCACGTAGACGCTGGTCGCGCGCGCCAGTGCTTCGGCGTTGATCGCGGTGCCGGGCCGAACGTAATGACTGACGTCGGCGATGTGGACCGAGATCTCGTGACCGCCCTCGACCTCACGGATGCCGATGGCATCGTCGTAGTCCTTGGCGTCGTCGCCGTCGATGGTGAAGATCCGCGCCTGACGCAGGTCCATGCGGTGCTCGACGCCCTCGAAGTCAGCGCGCGGCGGGTCGTCCGGCAGGGCCTCCGCCTCGGCCCGGACGTCCGCGGGGAAGACGGTGCGGATACGAAAGGAGGCGAGGAGTTCCATCTCCTCGGACTCGACGTCGCGGTAGGCGCGCGGGCCGTGGTCCATCGGCCCGAAGCCCTCCGGCCGCGCGTCGATGATCTCACGCGCGCCGCCGCGGTAGTCGTCGGGATCGACGTCGATCTCGTCGTCGTCTTCTACCTCGGCGCCGGAGTCGTCCGCGCGGACGGACTCCTCCTCATCCTCTTCGTCACCGCCGAAGCGACCGAGAAGATCCTTGAAGTTGGAGAAGTCGTTTCCAGGCATGTCGCGAGACTACCCGGAGCGGCCCTGACTTTGAAGCGATCAGCAGGTGGAAGATCGCGGATGGTCGCATGCCCCTGGGTGCCTGTCGCGCTCGCTCCTCGAGAAGGCCTTGCTCCCGCCCCGGTCGGTCGTCGAATCGAAGGCCATTGCGGACCCGATCGACTCGGGGTCATGGACCGAGCGGCAGGGCGCAATGCGCGACGGGGGTCACGCCGGCCTGGCACGAGAGCGGCGGCAAGCGGCGGTCTTGCGTCTGACGCCCGGGGGGTCAGTTGCGGCCGACCTGCTCCTTTGCGGCCGCGACGACGGCGGGAACCGTGAAGCCGAAGTGCTCGAAGAGGACCTTGCCGGGGGCCGAGGCGCCGAAATCGTCGTGGGCGACGACCGCGCCGTGTCTCCCGACCCAGCGCTCCCAGCCGAAGGACGTGCCCGCCTCGACCGCGACCCTGGCCGCGCAGTCGTCGGGGAGGACGCTCTGCTTGTAGACCTCGTCCTCGCGGTCGAAGGCCTCCCAGCAGGGCATGCTCACGACCCGGGCGTCGATGCCGTCGGCCGCCAGCTCCTCGCGGGCGGTGACCGCGAGGTGGAGCTCGGTGCCGGTGCCGATGAGGATGACGTCCGGGATCTCCTTCTTCGAATCGACCAGCACGTAGGCGCCTCGCACGAGTTCGGCGGCCGCGCCCATGCCCTTGCGGTCGAAGGTGGGGTGATCCTGACGGCTCAGCACGATGGCCGTCGGGCGGTCCTTCGCGGCGAGGGCCGCGCGCCAGGCCCAGGCGACCTCGTTCGCGTCACCGGGTCGGATGACGTCGATGCCCGGGATCGCACGCAGGGCGGCGAGGTGTTCGACGGGCTGGTGGGTCGGGCCGTCCTCGCCGACGCCGATCGAGTCGTGCGTGAAGACCCAGACGACGGGCAGCTTCATGAGCCCGGCCAGGCGATGCGCCGGACGCATGTAGTCGGAGAAGACGAAGAAGGTCCCGGTGTAGGCCTTCAGCCCCGAGAGCGCCATGCCGTTCGCGATGGCGCCCATCGCATGCTCGCGCACGCCGAAGTGGATGTTTCGACCCTCGGGATGCTCGTGGCTGAAGCTGCCGCCGCCGGAGATCGAGGTCTTGTTCGAGGGGCCGAGATCGGCGGAACCGCCCATCATCCAGGGGATCTTCGCGGCGACGGCGTTGATCACCTTGCCGGAGGCGGCGCGCCCCGCCATGCCCTTCGGGCTCGGCTCGAAGCTCGGGAGCTCGGCGTCCCAGCCCTCGGGCAGCGCGCCCTCGAGGTAGGCGTCGAGGAGCTTCGCCTCTTCGGGAAAGGCGGCTCGATAGGCGGCGAGGCGCCCGTCCCAGGCCTTCGAGACCTCGGCGCCGCGCGCGCGGCAATGGCCGCTGAAGGCATCCTTCGCCTCCGAGGGCACCCGGAACTTCGCCTCCGGGTCCCAGCCGTAGGCCTTCTTCGCCGCCTTGATCTCGTCCTCGCCCAGCGGCGCACCGTGGGCGTCGGCCTTGTCCTGGAGGTTCGGGGCGCCGTAGGCGATGTGCGACCGCACGATCACCAGGTTCGGGCGCCCGCCGCTCCGTTCCGTGGCCGCGAGCGCGGCGGCGAGGCCCTCGACGTCATTGGCGTCGGGGACCCAGGAGACCTCCCAGCCCATCGCCTTCATCCGGGCGCCCACGTCCTCGCTGAAGGCCAACGAGGTGTCGCCCTCGATGGTGATCCGGTTGTCGTCGTAGACCCAGACGAGGTTCGACAGGCCGAGGTGACCGGCGAGCGAGGCCGCCTCCATGCCCACGCCTTCCATCATGTCCCCGTCGCCGCAGAGCGCGACGACGCGATGACCGAAGAGCCTGTGGCCGGGGCGGTTGAAGGCCGCGGCGAGCCGGCGCTGCGCGATGGCCATGCCGACGCTGTTGCCGAGGCCGGCGCCGAGCGGCCCGGTGGTGGTCTCGACGCCGGGACAGTGGCGGTACTCGGGGTGCCCGGCACAGGCGGAGCCGAGCTGCCGGAACTTCTTGATCTCGTCGAGCGGGAGGTCGTAGCCCGAGAGATGCAAGGTGCCGTAGAGGAGCATCGAGGCGTGTCCGAGCGACAGCACGAATCGGTCTCGATCCGGCAGGTCGGGACGAGCCGGATCGTGGCGCAGGAAGCGCGACCAGATCGTGTAGATCACCGGCGCGAGCGCCATGGGCGTCCCGGGGTGCCCCGAGTTGGCCTTCTGAACGGCGTCCATGGCCAGGGTGCGGATGGTGTCGATGGCAGTCTTCTCGACCTGCTTCGCGTCGCTCATGCTTGCCTCTTTCAGGTTCCGGAGTCTGTCATGTTCGTCCGGGGAGGGGACGATCGGCGGTCTCGCGCGGTCTCGAATCGAGAGCCGGCGCGCTCTCAGCGCAGCGCTTCGACGATCAGGGACGGTGCGAGCTCGCGGTCGCCGCGCCCCAGACGGATGCCGACCCGCGCGGCTCGCCCGAGACCGGCCTCCAGGCGCACGGGAACGGCCAGGATCGCCTCCTCGCCGGGGAGCAGCGCGGTGAGCGGCAGCGGCAGGACCTCCGGTTCGCCGATGGGCCGATCCAGTCGGTCGAGCGGCGCCGCGGCCAGATACTCGGTCTCGGGGCCCAGCCCGCCGACGAGACCCGCGCTCTCGGGATCGACCGAGACCCGCACCAGCAGCAGGGCCCGGCCGCCCTCCCCCGCGCGCGGCGTCTGACCGGGGAGCGCCTCCAACCGGAGCTTCATGGGGCGGTCGGAGCTGCCCGCGAGTCCGACGAAGCGCAGCGCGAGACCGCGAGCGAAGTCGTCCGCGAGCGGCAGGCTCTCGAGCCAGGGCTCGAAGACCTCGGCCAGCAACGCGCGCCGACCGCAGACGTCGAGCAGGAAGGCGGCTTCCATGACCAGACCCCAGTCGAGCCGCCCCACCGCGGTCATCTCGGCCTGGGCCTGTCGGTAGAGATCGAGCGCGTCGTCCAGGACCTCGGGCCGGACGCCGAGGTCACGCGCGCGCTGCGCGAGTCGTTCGGCGCGCCGCGCGGCCGCGCTCCAGTCGGCGTGCTCCGGCCGATTCGCCAGCCAGTCCTCGACCCGACCGCGCAGGGCGCGATCGGGATGCCGCAGGAGCACCCGAAGGACCGGCGCCGCATTCGCGAAGGGGAAGCTCAACGTACCCTCGAGCAGCGCGAGCCTCTGCTCGGAGTGCTTCAGGCCGAGCATCAGTCGCGTGTAGTAGGAGATGAGCCCGCGCGGATCTCCCATGCGACCGATCACGGCGAAACCGAGGGTCTCGATGTCGCGGTCGTTGTTGGGGTCGAGGAGCACCTGGTGCACGGCCTCGGCGAGATCGGCATCGCCTCCGGCATAGCGGGCGAGGATGCCCAGCAGGCGCGCATCGCCGAGGAAGTCGGGATCGAGGAATCCCAGGTCCTCGCGGAATCCGTCGCTGCCGAGGAGCGAGAGCCCGAGCGCCGCCTCGAGCTGTCGTCCCCGATCCTCGGACGAGGCCCAGTCCTGCAGGGTGAGGACGGCCGGAGTCCGCGGGTGGGTGGCGATGCGCATGACCGCCATCCGGCGCAGCCTGCCCGCCGGATGATCGAGCAGGGCATCGAGCGCCGCGGTCGAGAGCGGCTCCGGATCGCGCAACCGCTCGATGAGCTCGGCGATCAGGGTCGGCCCGGGCGACGGATCGCTCGTGACCCGTTGCACGAGCCCGCTGCCGTCGCGATCGTCCTCGAAGGCGTCGATCAGGCCGAGGTGCCGCCGCATGGCAGCCAGCCGCGAGCGCATCCGCCGCAGGAGGCGGCCGTCGGTCAGCGCGAGGTTCCGGGTCTCTCCCGGGTCCTTGCCGAGGTCGTAGACCTCGAAGATCCCGGCGCCGCGATCGTGGACGATCTTCAGCTCGTCGTGGACGAGAGCGTCGAGATCGCCCTGCACGAAGCGCGGCTCGCGGAACTGCGCGAAGGCAACCGGGGGCGGCGCATCGAGGTCGTCGAGGCCGAGCAGCGGCACGACGAGGGACTTGCCCTGCTCGCCCGGAAGATCGTCGGCGCCCGCGAGTTCGAGCAGGGTCGGACGCAGATCGATGAGTCCGGCCGGTCGATCGACGACCCCAGGCGCGACCCCCGGCAGGCGAATGGCCACCGGGACGCGGATCTGTTCCTCGTAGAGGCTCGAGTGATGGCCGACACCGCCGTGCTCCTCGAACTCCTCGCCGTGATCGGAGTGCAGGACGACGATGCTGCGATCGAAGTCGATGGCCCTGAAGAGGGCGTCGAGACAGGAGTCGGCGTGGCTGACCTCGCCCCGGTAGCGCTCGCGCGCCGGGGAGGCCGCCGTGCCGGCGCCGCGCGGGCGGTAGGGTTTGTGCGGATCGAAGAGATGCACCCAGAGGAAGAGTCGCTCGCCCTCTCCGCGCGGCTCGCGCAGGACCTCGAGGGCCCGCTCGATCACGCGGCGGCTCGAGCCGATGCCGTCGCCCTCGTCGTTGCGGAAGCGGTCGAAACCGCGCGTGATGTGCGCCGACTCGCGCCGCAGGAAGTCGGCCGGGAAGGCGGTCGCCGCCTCGCTACGGAAACCGGCGCGGCCGAGCAGTTCGGCGAGGGTCGGCTCGGTCGCCTCGAGCGACACGACGGCGTCGCCGGGCGATCGTTCCCAGAGCTTCCCGGCGGTCGGGTAGCGACCGGTGAACATCGCGTTGAGTGCGAGCCGCGACGAGGGGAACTGGGTCCAGGCCCGCGGCAGGAAGCGGCTCGCGCCGATGAACTCGTCCATGACCGGGGTGTGTTCGGCCGGACCGCCGGTGATGCCGAGGCCGTCGTGGCGGAGCGTGTCGATGGTGACCAGGACGATGTCCATGCCCTGGCGGCCGGGCAGGGCGGCGTCGAGCCTGGCCTGCGGGACGGCGCGCGCGCGATCGAGTTCGGCGAGGAACTCGAGATCGACCGCCACGTCCGATCCGGCGCCCTGCGGCAGGACCTCGAGCAACACGCGCCCGACCATGCGGCTCCGCCGGAGGAGCACCTCGCGCAGATAGGGCGACTCGCCGGGCAGGACGTCGCCGGCGACGAGAAGGACCGCGAGCAGGCCGAGGCCGAGCTGGATCGCGCCGCAGCGCCGCCAGCGCAGGAGACTGAAGCGACTCCCGGCCAGCGCCGCGGCCGCGAGCGCCCCGAAGGCCAGGAGATCGTGCAGGGCGATCTGCTTGCGCTCGAGGCTCTCGTGCGCATCGACGAGGAAGAGAAGCGGCGCCGCGACCGCGGCCATGACGACCAGACGCGTGGCGAGCCGTCCGGTCTCCAGGTAGCCCCGGGCGAGCCTCGCGGCGACGAAGACGAGGAGGAGGCCGCCGCCCAGGAGGATCGCGACCAGGGCCGCCGGTCGCCAGCTCTGCTGGGCGATCCAGGGCCCGTTGAACAGATCGACGATGCGCGGGGCGCAGAAGACGAAGCCGAGAAGGGCGGCCGGCAGGCCCGCGAGCAGCCC
>JBFIHP010000194.1:0-6423 GCA_041601735.1 Planctomycetota bacterium
CAGCGCGGTCGGCAAGAGCGCCGCCAGGGCCTTCTCCGACTACCGGCAGGCCCTCGACGAGACCCGGCCCGACGCCGTGATCGTCGCGGGTCCCGCGCCGCTCCACGAGGAGATGATCCTCGCCGCCTTCGAGGCCGGCGCTCACGTGCTGGTCGAGAAGCCGCTCTCCAACTCGATCGAGTCCTGCCGCCGCATCCTCGCCGCCGCGGAGGCCGCGGGCAAGGCGCTCGGCGTCGGCTTCAACCATCGTTTCTACCCCTCGATCCGTTTCGTGAAGGAGGTGCTCGACTCCGGACGCCTGGGCCGCATCGACCACCTCCGGGTCTTCGGAGGTCACGACGGCCTGGCCAACTTCCGCGCCGACTGGATGTACAAGAGCGAGCTCTCCGGCGGCGGCGCCATGATGGACGTGGGCATCCACATGACCGACCTGGCGCGCCATCTCGGCGGCGAGATCGCGTCGGTCTACGGCGTGGCCACGGGCGACGTGTGGAAGGTGCCGGGCTCGGAGGACAACGCCATGGCGATCTTCGAGACCGCTTCGGGCATCCCGATGACCTACCACGCCACCTGGAACGAGTGGAAGGGCTATCGCTTCTACGTCGAGGTCTACGGCGACCTCGGGATGGTGAAGGGCTACTACGCGCCGATGTTCAACCTGCTCGTCGAGCGCGACCCGAAGACCGGGGCGCGCCGGAAGACGCGACGCCTCTACCCGGAGATCATCCTCCGCGAGAAGTTCCGCGGCTGGCAGACGACGACCAAGAGGAGCTTCGAGGGCGAGTTAGAGGGCTTCCTCGGCATGATCGAGGGCAAGAGCGTGGACCTCGCCGACGGCCTTGCGGGGCTGCGCGCGCTCGAGATAGCCGAGGCGGTGAAGCGGAGCCGCGAGGAGAGGCGCGTGATCGAACTGCCCGCCGCGACTCCGGGGACATGAAACAAGCCGGCGTCGAGCCCCGTCTGTCGGTCGTCCTGACCCTCGTCGATGGAGGTACGATCCTCCGCGAGGCCGTCGAACGCCTGCTCGAACAGCGTGAGGTCGCCGACCTCGAGATCCTCCTGCCCTACGACGACTCGGTCGCCCAGGAGGTCGAGCGCCTCGCGAACCCGGACCCTCGCCTGCGTCTCCTGCCGATGGGACGGATCGAGACCGCGCGACCGATCGGCTCGGCCGCCGGCCAGCACGAGCTCTTCGATCGTCGCCGCGCGCGCGGCCTCGCCGAGGCCCGAGCGCCGCTGGTGGGCATCCTCGAGGATCGCGGTCTGCCCGCTCCCGACTGGGCCCGGGCGATGATCGCGGCGCATCGGGACGGCCGGGCCGCGGCGATCGGAGGTCCGGTCCTCTGCGGCGAGACCTCGGCGCTCGCCCGGGCGGTCTACTTCTGCGACTTCAGCCGCTATCAGCCCCCGATCACGGCGGGCCCGGCCGCCTGGGTCACCGACGTCAACGTCGTCTACGACCGACGGGCCCTTTACGAGACCCGCGAGCTCTGGCAGGACCGCTATCACGAGACCACGGTCCACTGGGAGCTGCAGCGCCGCGGGAGTACGCTCGAGCTACGCTCCGAGCCCCTGGTGTCGCAGCATCGGCGGGGACTGGCCCTGGGACGCGTCCTCCGCGAGCGATTTCAGTGGGGTCGGCTCTTCGCCTTCACCCGCGCCCGCGAGATCGGCTCCCTTCGCCGCCTGGTCCTGGCTCTGGGCTGCCTGTTCCTGCCCTTCATCCTGCTCCTGCGCCACGGCCGCAACCAGATCGCGAAGAGGGAACACCTCGCCTCCTTCCTCCTGCTCTCTCCCCTCGTCCTCCTGCTGCTCGTCGCCTGGTCGGCCGGCGAGGCGGCGGCCTACCTCGGCGCGCGGCCTTGAGAACTCGACAGGGATCGGTCGATGAACCATAATCGGCCCGGGCCGAGGCAGGATGGGATGTCGGAAACCGATACGATCGAAGAAGATGCGACGATGACCGAGACCGCGAAGCCGGAGATCACCGTCGTGATCCCCGCCTACAACGAGGAGAACGCGGTCGCAGCCGAGGTCCGTCACCTGAACGAGGTGCTGGACGCCACCGGTCTCTCCTACGAGATCATCGTCGTCGATGACGGTTCGATCGACGCCACCGCCGCCCGGGCCGAGAGCGAACGCTGCCGACTCGTACGCCAACCCCGCAACATGGGCTACGGCGCCTCCTTGAAGCGCGGTTTCCGCGAGGCCCGCTCCGAACTCGTCGTCATCACCGACGCCGACGGCACCTACCCGGCCGAGGCGATCCCCGATCTCGTCGCGGCCGCCGGGGACCACGACATGGTGGTGGGCTCACGCACCGGCGAGAACGTCCACATCCCGATCGAGCGCCGCCCCGCCAAGTGGTTCCTGCGCGTCCTGGCGAGCTACCTCGCCGGCTTCCGCATTCCCGACCTGAACTCCGGCTTGCGGGTGATCCGCAGGGAGCACGTCCGTCGCTTCGCTCACATCCTGCCGAACGGCTTCTCCTTCACGACCACGATCACCCTGGCGCTGCTCTGCAACGACATGTCCGTCGGCTACCTGCCGATCGACTACAAGAAGCGCATCGGCGACTCGAAGATCCGTCCCTCGCACGCCTATCGCTTCCTCCTCTTGATCCTGCGGGTGATGATGCTCTTCAATCCGCTCAAGATCTTCCTGCCGCTCGGCGCCCTCGTCGGCGCCGTGGGACTCGGCAAGCTCGTCTACGACATCCGGCTCCAGAACCTGTCGGAGTCGGCGGTGATGTGCCTCATCGCCGCCCTTCTCATCTGGTGCGTCGGCCTCCTCGCCGATCAGAACTCGCGCCTCGGCATGGATCGCGAGACGTGGGCCTGACGGCGAAGCGCTCGCGGAAGGCGGCCCTGCGCCTGGCCTTCAGCCTGCTGGCTCTCACGGTGGTGCTGCTCGTCGTCGAACCCGCCAAGGTCCTCGACTCCGTCAGGTCGGTCACCCTCCCGGCCTGGCTGGAGGCGCTCGCGGGATTCGCCCTCCTGCATCTTCTGAGCGCGCAGAAGTGGCGCGCGACCGTCTCCCTCTGCGGCCTCGCCATGACCAGGGCCTTCGCCGCCCGCGCCTACGGGCTCGGCCTCTTCGCCAACCTCTGTCTGCCTTCCCTGGTCGGCGGCGACCTGCTGCGGGCCGGTCTCGCGATCCGGAGGCACGGCCGAAAGGAGGCCGTCCTGCTCGGCGCGGTCTGCGATCGTCTGGCCGATCTCGCGGCCCTGGGCCTCCTCACGGGTCTGGGCTTCGTCATGGCGCCGCGCGCCGTGGCCGCGATGGACGACGTCTCGACCCTCGAGCGCAACATCCTCGTCGGCCTCGCCGCCGCCGTCGTCGGCGTCGCGATCGCGCTTCCCCTCGTCCTCTCGAGGCTTCACCCGCGTCGCCTCCCGCGCAGGGTCGGGAGGTTCTACGTCGGGTTCATCCGCGCCTTCCGCACGCTGCGCGGCGCGCCCCTCCGCGCCGCGATCATCTTCGCCTTCTGCTTCGTGCTCCAGGCCGGCTTCGTCCTGGTCAACATCAGACTCGGCAGCGCCATGGGCATCGAACTCGACTGGCGCCTCTGGTTCCTGCTCTGGCCGCTGGCCAAGATCGCCGCGATGGCGCCGGTGAGCCTCGGCGGCATCGGCGTGCGCGAGGCGGCCTTCGCGGCGCTGGCGGGACGCTTCGTGGCCGAGGACCTGGTCGTGGCGCAGTCGCTGGTCTGGGAGAGCATCCTCGTCGCGGGCGGGCTGCTGGCCGGCGGGATCTACCTCGCGACCGGCGCCCGGCCGGGAGAGGAGACGGGGTGAAGACCGCCGCTGCGATCACGGTTCCGGAAGACGAGCGCCTCGAGGTTCTCCGCCGCCGACTCCTCTACGGCTGCCTCCTGCTCGCCCTGGCGATCCGCCTTCCGGCTCTGCACGGCGGCCTCTGGTTCGACGAGATCTGGACGCTGGTCGATTTCGGGCGGCTGCCGCTGGGCGAGCTCCTGACGACCTACGGGAGCGACAACAACCATCCGCTCTACTCGATCCTCGCGCGCGTCTCGATCCTGATCTTCGGCGAACAGGCCTGGTCGCTCCGTCTCCCGGCCCTGATCTTCGGCCTGCTCTCGATCGTCGAGCTTCACCGGCTCGGTCGGCTGCTCCTCGGACCGCGGCGCGCCCTCCTCGCCGCCTTCATCCTGGCGATCGCGGGCCCGCACGTCTGGTTCTCGACGAACGCCCGGGGCTACACCGCCCTGCTCTACTTCAGTCTGCTGGCGACCCGCCAGCTGCTGCTCATGCGCGAGGACCGCGGTCGCGGGCCGCTCATCAAGCAGGCGCTCGCCCTCGCGCTCGGCAGCTACGTGCACGCGACGATGGTCTTCGTGGCGCTGGCCCAGTTCGTCGGCGGCGCGCTCGTCCTCCGAGGGCGGCGACGGCGACGGGCGCTCGGCGCGGTGCTCCTCGCCGGTGCCGTTTCGCTCGCGCTGCACGCTCCGATCCTGGGCGAGATGAGCGACTTCCTGCTCGGCGGCGAGGGCCACGCCAAGATGAGTTCGGTCTGGAACTCGCCGCTCTGGATGCTCCGGGAGGCCGCGGCGCGCTTCGGGCTCCCCTTCCCGGTCGCCGTCATCGCGGGCCTTTCGGGTCTCGTGCTCGGCGGCATCGGTCTGCGCAGGCTGGCCCGAATCGACGTCATGTTGCCGGTGATGATCCTGGGGCCGGCGCTCCTCGGCGCGGTCACCATGATCGCTCTCGGTCGCCACCTCTGGCCCCGGTTCTTCTTCTTCGAGATCGGCTTCGCCCTGCTCCTGGTCGTGATGCCGCTCGGTGAACGGCCGACGGGCTCGCGCTTCGGCCTGAGGCGCAGCGTCGATCGCCTTCTCATCCTCGTCCTCGTGACCCTGGCCCTGCTCTCGCTGCTCCGGTCACAGCCGCTACGACCGAAGCAGGACTTCGCCGGCGCCGCGACCCATGCCGACGAGCTTCCCGCCGGGAGGGTCGCCACGGTCGGGCTCGCGCGCATGCCCTACGCCGACTACATCGTGCGGCCCTACCGGGCGATCGAGAAGCGCGCGGAACTCGAGGCGATGCTCGCCGAGGGCGAGGTCTTCGTGATCGACACGCTCCCGATCTTCCTCGAGACCCGTCAGCCCGAGATCGCGCGGCTCGTCCGCGAGCGCGGCGTCGTCGAGATGCGTTTTCCCGGCAGTCTCGGCGGCGGCGACGTCGTGATCTGGCGCCTGCGCTGAGACCTCATGGCCGCGGTTCGAAGAGGTAGACCGAGACCCCGCCCGAGAAATCGCGGCGCGAGGCGATGACGCGCCCGTCCTCGATCGCGCCCACCAGTTCGACGGGGAGTTCCAGCGTCTCCAGGGGCGTGCTGCGGGTGAGTACGACGACCTTGCGGTCGTCGCGAGGAACGCTCTCGGGTTCGATGCGCGGGGCCGCCGGTGCGTAGACCCGGTAGACCTCGGTATTCGAGTAGTGACCGGGCTGGCGCAGGATCGCCGTCAGATGCGCGTTCTCCCGCGCGGCCAGATCGACGGCGACCAGGGTCGCGGCCTCCAGATCTTCGCGGGGCTCGCCCAGGGCTTCGCCGGTGCCGCCGAGAAGAGCACCGAGCGCCACGACGAGCGCGGCGATCAGGCGCGCTCTCCCGGGTGCGTAGCCATGAACGGCGATCGCCGCGAGCGGCGCCCAGAAGAAGGCGCCGGTGGCGAAGTACTGGATGGGCAGACGTTCCCAGATGCGCACGCAGAGGACCGCGGTGATGGCGATAGCGATCAGGCCCATGACGAGGGGTCCCCAGAGAGCGGCCCCCGCGTGACGATCGCGGCGGAAGATCGCGGGCAGGATCCCGCCGATGATGGCGAGGACCACCAGGCCGAGGCCGGCGAAGACCAGCTCGCGTCCGGGCGACCCGAGGCTCGATCCGCCGGGCGCGAAGGTCCGCGCCGGCAGGGCGACGAGATCGTCGCGGTGATGGGCGAAGCCGCGCGTGGGCCGCTCGACCGTCTCGGCCTTCCGGCCATCGGGTTCATCCTGACTCTCGTCCCGCGTGAGCACGCCCGGGTCGCTCAGGATCCAGGACTCGACCTCGAGGACCCAGGGCAGGAAGAGCGCGACTCCGAGGGTGCCGGCCGCAACGACCTTCCAGATCGCGAGCCGGCCGCCGAAGGGCGTCAGCAGCCGGGCGCAGCCGAGCGCCAGGATGGCGACGGCGGCGAGGTAGTGCGAGTAGAGCCCGACCGCGGCCGCGACCGCGAGGATCAGGATGCGCCACTTCGGGGCGGCTCGGGTATCGAAGGCGGCCCAGGCCGCCGCCAGGGTCGCGAACTGAAGGCAGGCGTAGGGTCGAAGCTCGACCCCGTAGCGGATCTGGAAGGGCGCGAGCAGGAGGAGGGCCGCGCCGGCGATCAAGGCCTCGCAGCCCGCCCGCGCCTGTCGG
>JBFIHP010000195.1:0-6420 GCA_041601735.1 Planctomycetota bacterium
CTGCTCGGCCGGGACGAGGAGGGATTCTTCCGGGTCCTCGACCCGGAGGACGAGGCCGTCGCGGCGCCCCGGACCGACTGCCGCATCGTCCACCGGAACCGCATCCACGAGCTCGCGGACGGCGTCCTGCTGGTCGGTCTCGAGGGCTATGAGAAGCTCGTTCACCGGGGGCCGGAGTGGTCGGTCGAGACGCTGCCGCAAGAGGTACGCGACCTCCTCGCCGGCGACATCGTTCGCATCGCCGACGTTCCCGGCCGCGGCCTCGCCTTCCTTGCGCGCGCTCCGGATCGGCTCGTTCTCCTCGACGACCGCGCCCGCAGGATCGTCGCGACGCTGCCGCTTCCGCGCGAACCCCTGCTCTTCGACGAGATCAGCCCCGATCGCTTCGTGATCCGGGCGCAGGGCTCGACCCCGGGCGCACGGGACCGCTCCGCCATGGTCATCCGTCGCGGCAGCGGGCCTCTGCCGCCGCCCCCCTTCCTGGCGAGCTTCCAGGCCGAGGTCGACGACCTGGGGCTGTGGTCCTGGCGGGAGCTCGGTCGCGACCATCTCGCTCTCGTCGATGGGACCGGCGCCGTCACCTCGGCCTGGCGGAGCCGACCCGAGGCGCCCGATCGAAGTCGCGTCGTCGCGGCGACGACGGTCGAAGGCCGGTCATGCCTGTCGATCTGCAGCTGGGGTCCCGAACGTGTGGTCGAGTCGAGACCCGTCGACGTAGTCGCCGTCGCGCGATTCCGTCCGCGCCTCGAGATAGACCTCGAGAGCTTTCTCCGGCTCGGCCTTCTCGACCCGAAGGAGGCCGCCCGGGTCCGCGACATGATCGAGGACGACCCGCGCTCCGAAGGCCTCGAGCAGCGGCTCGCCGCCGAGACCAAGCTCTCGGCCTGGCTCCGCCGACGCCTGCTGGAGCTCGCGCGCGACCGCGATCCCCTTCGCGCCCTGGTGCGGGCCGCGACCAGGCGGAGCCACGAGACCGATCCTCCGCGCCTGCGCGAGGCCCTGATCTGGGCGCGCGAGGCCCGCGCCCTCGGCGACGAGGGCGGAGCGGCGCTCGCTGCCGAGCTGCGCATCCTCTGGTCGCTCGAAGGGCCCGAGGCCGTTCTGCGCGGTCTGCAACCGGCCGAGATCCTCGGCGGCAGGGGCTCCTCCGTGCTCTCGTCCCTCCATCTCTGGCTTGCGGCCGCTCGCGAGCTCGAAGACGAGGAAGCCATGGACGAGATGCGCGCCGCGTTCGAGACCTGGGTCGCGACGATGCCCCCCGAGAGCTCGCCGGTCCGGACCCTCCGCGGCCGCCTCGACTGGAAGTAGCGGGGTCAGAGCGCGCGGGCGAGGAAGAAGCCGTCGTCGCCCTGGGATTGGTAGCGGGGGAAGAGGAGCCAGGCGTCCTCCTCGGCGAGGATCGGGCCGGAGCTGTCGCGGGCGAGCATCTGGCCCTTCTTCACCCGGTCGAAGTTGCGAAAGCCGGGCATCATCTCGAAGTCGCTGCCGGCGCGCACCTCGAAGCGCCGGACGAGCTCGAGGACGCGGGGCAGGCCCGCGGCCTGGTCTTCGAGGAGGCGGCGAGCCTCCTCGAGCCTCGGGTCGGCGTCGAAGCCGCGCATGCCCAGGGCGTCGAGGGCCAGACGCAGCACGGCCTCGTGGGCGTCGATCGTGGTCGGGTCGTCGTGCTGTCCGCCCTCGACGCCGATCGCCGAGTGACCCCGTCTCTGGAACCAGTCCATGATCGTGCCGCGCATCTGCGCCTCGACGCCGACCACGATGGGCAGCGCGAAGGAAGCGAAGAGCGCGGGGTCGCGGTCCGCGTCGAGGGAGCATCCGAAGGGCAGCCCGGGGCCCGAGGTGCTGTGGAAGTCGAGGACGTGGATGTCCTCAGCTTCGTCCATCGCCGGCTCCACGACGTCGAGCAGCTCGAGCATCTCGCGCTCTTCGACGCTTCGGGGTCGGTCGGGATCGCTGCGCAGGCGCGCGATGCGCTCGTCGGTCCAGCAGCGGTTGAGGTCCTCTTCCACGTAGCGCAAACCCTTCTCGAGCGCGGGTCGGTTGCCGGTGAGCGCGAGCAGGCCGCCGCGGCGAAGCGGGATGCGGTGGGCAAGCTCGTCGAGGATGCGCATGAGCGCGTGACCGCCCGAGGGCTCGTTGCCGTGCACGCCCGCGAAGCAGAGCAGGAGCGGTCCCGGCTCCCCGCTTGTGATCTCGCCGATGACGCGGCGACGCATCCAGAGGGTCTCGTCCAGCTCGAAGCCCGCGGGTCGATCCATCAGTGGCAGCAGCTCTTCTTCTCGGCCGGCGGCGCCTGGTCGCGATCGTGGTGATGGTCGTGCCCCTCGCCCTCCTCGCCGGCCTGGGTCAGGACGTGCGAGGCGAAGCCCTGGGGGCCCTGACGGAAGACCGAGTAGAGCATGGCCAGGCCGAGGAGGCCGAGGCAGCTCCACTGGAGCGTGTTCGCGCCGTGGTCATGCTCGCTGCTGAGCCCGGCGTCCTCGAACTGCGGTGCGAAGAAGAAGTCCGTCGCGAGACCGAGACTTACCGTGGTCGCGATCACGACGATCACGAAGGCGATCGCGGTCTTCTTGCCGTGAAGGCGCTGGAGGAGACCGAAGGTGGTGATGTTCGTGGCCGGTCCGGTGAGCAGGAAGGCCAGGGCCGCGCCGGGGCTGACGCCCTTGGCGAGGAAGACCGCGACCAGCGGCGTCGCACCGGCGGCGCAGACGTAAACCGGCATGCCGAGCAGCGCAAAGAAGGGCACCTGGAGCAGCGACGAGTAGCCGGCGATCGCGTTCTCGTCGAGGAGCGGCTCGCAGACGGCGGCGACGATGAGGCCGAGCAGGATCCAGGGGAAGGTCCCGTCGAAGAAGCCGACCCAGCCGATCCGGAGGGCGCGGCCGATCCTCGAGCCCTCCTCGCGTTCCTCCTCGATCTCGAGCGGCTGCGCGAGTTCGAGCCCCTTGTTGAAGCGCGCGACGATGATGCCGACGAGCAGCGCGACGATCGCGGCCGCGACCACCCGGAGAACGGCCATCTCGCCGCCGAGCAGCGGCCAGGACAGGAGGATCGCGTCGATGCCGAGTTCGGGCGTGGCGACCAGGAAGCTGAGCCCGGCCGCCGCGGGTACGCCGCGATTGACCAGGCTCCGATAGACCGGGACGACGCCGCAGGAGCAGATCGGGAGCGGCAGCCCGAAGGCGAGACCCTTCAGCGCGCGCTTCACGTTGCCGCCGCGCGCCATCCAGGCCACGCTCTTCTTGGGCAGGAAGACCTGGATGAGTCCGGCCATGAAGAAGGCGATCACGAGCGCAGGCGCGCTCTCGAGCGCGAGCCGGAGGAAGCGCTCGATGAAGTTCGGTCCGCCATGGCCGTGACCGTCGTGGTCGCCGGGCGCCGCCGTCGCCTCGTCGTGGTCGTGACCCGCATGATCGTCGTCGTCCTCGACCCGTCCGTGATCGTGCCCGGCGTGATCCTCGTCGTCGGCATGATCGTGCCCCGCGTGGTCGTCGTGGTCGGCTCCGGCGTCGTGATCGTGCCCGTCGTCCTCGCGTCCCCCGTTCGGATCGGCGGGAGCCTCGTGGCCGTGGATGTGTTCACCGCCCTCGATGCCGACGTGGACGTGTTCGCCCTGCGCGAACATCCAGTAGAGGAGGAGCGCCGCGAGGAGCGTCCCGATCATCGCCGCGGCCTTGCGCCGGCGCGGGACCACCGCGCCGTCGTCGTGGCCGGTGCGGTGCACGATGACGTGGAGCAGGGCGCCGCCCACGAGGGCGTGGAAGAAGCCGGCCTGGCTCGCGGTCACGTTGCCGGCCAGGGTCGAGGCGAAGGAGAAGCCGAAGACCGTCGTGGCCGCCAGACCCAGCAAGGTGAAGAGGGCCCGGCGGTGGCCCCAGCGCGGCGCGATGAGCCACCAGATGGTGAGGCCGGCCGGGATGCGATGGAGGATGACCGCCAGGGCGAGGGCATGATCGTCGCCGTCGGCGGCGTTCAGATCGACGAGAGCCATCCCGTCGAAGGCGCCGTGGATGATCAGGCCGATCGCGCCGAGGAGCATGGCCGCGAGGTGGGCGCGGGCCGCGAGGCTGCGAACCCGGTGCTCGAGGATGGTCGGGCCGAACCAGGCCAGGGCGGCGACCGCGAGGGCCCAGGGCCCGGCCAGTTCATAGGCGTCGGGGATGATCAGCCCGAGGATGAGGCCGAGCATGGCCACGAAGGTGAAGGCGTCGAGCGCCGCGCGCGTGGGACCGCGGCCGTCGCTGAAGCGATCGAGGAGGGGACCCACGAAGAGGGCCAGGATGGCGGCGGTGAGCTCGAGCATGGCGGATTGTCGGCAGAAAGCCGGGGGGAAGCAAGCGAGGCGTCGCGAGCCTGGAGCGCCCCAGGAGCGCCGCTCTGACAGAGCGGCCTCTCTTCGACTTCAGGAGCATCGAATGCCGGCCTGTCTGGCCGGCGCTCCTACTTCGGGCCGGGACATACGGTGCCAGGCACCCTAGGTCGCCTCGACTCCGGTCGCCGGCGTTTTTCCGACAGCACCCAAAGCCGGCGCTCCAATCAGCGGTGCTCGATGCCCCACCAGGTCCAGCCGAGGGCCGGGTCGTCGTGGGCGATGCGGCCCTCGTCGTCGGGGTTGTAGGTCTGATTGGTGTAGTAGACCATCGTCATCTCCTCGTCCCCCAGCACCTCGTAGCCGTGCGCCACCCCGCAGGGGATACGGACGGCCTTCAGGTAGCGATGGCCGCAGAAGATGGAGTTGGCGATGCCGTAGGTCGGCGAGTCCACGCGCAGATCGACCAGGCTGATCCGGATCGTGCCCTGGACCGGGCAGAAGACGTCGTCCTGGAGGTAGTGCCAGTGGAAGGCCTTGATCGTGCCGGGTCGGGTCAAGGTCAGACTCGACTGCAGGATCTCGAAGTCCTTCACCACGTCCTCGCCGGCGCGGAAGATCTCGGCGAAGTGGCCGCGGTCGTCGGGCCAGCTCTTCAGGTGCTTGATGACCACGCCCTCGATCTGGCCCTTCGCGGGGCCGACCTGGTCGTGGATGATGCGGTGTTCCTTGATCTTGGTGATCTCGACCTTCACGTCGGGGCTCCTGGGCTGGGGTCGGGGTCGGCGGCGGACGTCGGAGTCTACTCATTCCCGGGGGGATGATGTAGAGTCGTCCCTCCGCGGCAGCAGCCGGGTCCGAGGATCCCGTTCCGCCCGCCGACCCATCGAGCGACCATGACCGAACCAACGCGCCTCATCGGCACCCGGCCGCCGCAGGCAAGAGCCCGCGAGAAGGTGACCGGACAGGCCCTCTACGTCGACGACCTCGCGATTCCCTCGCTCTGGCACGGCGCCACCCTCCGGTCGCCGGTCGCCCGGGGCCGGATCGTCGAGATCGAACGCGATCCCGGCTTCGACTGGGAGGGCCTCGTCCTGGTGGAGCCCCGCGACCTGCCGGGTCGCAACGTCCTGCCGATGATCCGCGACGATCAGCCCATCCTCGCCGAGCGCGAGTTCCGCCACCCCTTCGAGCCGATCCTCCTGATCGCCGGGCCGGACCGCGACCGCGTGATGGCGGCGAGGCGGCACATCCAGGTCCGCTACGAGGCCCGCCCCATCGCCGTCGAGATCGGCGAGGCGCTCGAGGCCCAGGTCAAGGTCCACGGCGACGACAACGTCTTCGACGAGATCCTGATCGAGAAGGGCGAGCCGGAACGCGGCTTCGAGTCCGCCGGCGTCCTGATCGAACGGACCTTCTGGACCGGTCCCCAGGAGCAGCTCTACATCGAGCCCCAGGGCATGATCGCGTCCTGGGAGGGCGATCGGCTGACGCTGCGCGGTTCGCTTCAGTGCCCCTATTACGTCCACGAGGCGGTGATGGCGGTCTTCGGCTTCGAGGACCCCGACCAGGTCCGGGTCATCCAGGCCGAGACCGGCGGCGGCTTCGGCGGCAAGGAGGAGTATCCGAGCCTGCTCGCCGTGCACGCCGCCCTGCTCGCGAAGAAGGCCGGCCATCCCGTGAAGATGGTCTATGACCGCGCCGAGGACATGCAGGCCACGACCAAGCGGCATCCCTCCGAGACGACGATCAAGGCCGCGATCGACGTCGATGGTCGGCTGACGGCTCTCGACATCGATCTCCGGCTCGACGGCGGCGCCTACTGCACGCTCTCGCCGGTCGTTCTCTCCCGCGCCGTCCTGCACGCGACCTCGGCCTACCGCTGCGACAACGTCCGCGTGCGGGGCCGCGCGGTCGCGACCAACACCCCGCCGAACGGCGCCTTCCGCGGCTTCGGCGCTCCCCAGGCCCTCTTCGCGATGGAGTCGATGATGGATCTCCTCGCCCGGGCCGCGGGGCTCGACCCCCTCGAACTGCGCCGCCGCAACGCGCTCCGGCCCGGAGACGAGACCTCCACCGGCGACCGGCTCGCGACCTCGTCGGCCCTCGCC
>JBFIHP010000196.1:0-6418 GCA_041601735.1 Planctomycetota bacterium
TCTCGACGCCTCCTTGCCGCGGCTCGAAGGCCGGCTCGAGATCGCGGGTCTCGCGGGCGAGGTGAAGGTCACGCGCGACGCGCGCGGCATCGTGCGCATCGAAGCCGGGAGCCTCGACGATCTCGTCCTCGCCCAGGGCTTCGTCCACGCCCAGGAACGCTTCTTCCAGATGGACCTCGCGAGGCGCTTCGCCGGGGGCGAGCTGGCCGAGCTGGTCGGCGAGCGCGCGCTCGAGCTGGACGTCGAGAAGCGCAAGCTCGGCAATCATCAGGTGGCGGAGCGCATGCTCGCGCGCCTCGAACCGGGCGAGCGCGAGCTCTTCGCGCGCTACACGGCCGGTGTCAACGCGGGCCTCGCCGCGCTCGACGACGTTCCGCCCGAGTACCTCGTCCTCCGCAAGGAGCCCCGGGGCTGGTCGGCGGCCGATTGTCTGAGGGTGGGCTTCTACTTCTTCGACGTCCTCTCCTTCAACGAACGCTACGAGCGCGAGGTCGGCGTCATGGATGCCTGCCTGCCGGTCGAGCTGGTGGACTACCTCACGCCGGACGTCGCCGCGAACGACGTGACGATCGTGGGTTCCGCTGCGGCCGCGGCGGCGCCGCTTCCAGCCGCCGAGGTCTTCGACCTCCGCCGGCAGGAGATCGTCAAACCCGCGCGCGATCTGGTCCGCACGTTCGACGATCTGGGCCTCGGCTCGAACAGCTGGGCGGTCGGGGCCGCGCGCTCGAAGAGCGGCCGGGCGATCCTCGCGAACGACCCGCACCTCAACATCGGTCTGCCCAACGTCTGGTTCCGGATGGAACTCGACTGGGGCGCGGGCCGCGCGCTCGGCGCCACGACGCCCGGTGTGCCCGGCGTCGTCATCGGCAGCAACGGCCGCGTCGCCTGGGGACTGACCAACGGCATGGTCGATCACGAGGATCTCGTGATCGTCGAGGTCGATGAAGATGACCCGGGACTCTACCGGGTGCCGGAGGGCCTCGAGTCCTTCGGCGAACGGCGCGAGACCATCGCCGTCGCCGGCCGCGATCCGGTCGAGATCGTCGTGCGCAGGACCCGCTGGGGCCCCGTCGTGGGCGAGGACGTCCTCGGCCGCCCCCTCGCGCTGAAGTCCACCGGCCTCGACCCCGAGACTCACGACTTCAGCTTCCTGAACATGATGTTCCAGACCTCGCTCGAGGAGGCGCTGGCGGTCGCGGCAGGCTGGCGCGGCCCGGCGCAGAACGTCCTCGTCGCCGACGATCGCGGGCGCATCGGCTGGGTCCTCAGCGGTTTCATTCCGGCCCGCCGCGGCTTCGACGGCAAGCGACCGGTCTCCTGGGCCGACGGCTCGCGGACCTGGACCGGGGCGCTCGACGAATCGCGACGGCCCCGGCTCCTCGATCCGCCCTCGGGCTTGCTCTTCAGCGCCAACAACCGCCTCGTCCCGATCGCGGAGGCCCGCGCGCTCTCGCGCCTCTGGGTGCCGGCCTGGCGGGCCCGGCGCATCGCCGAGTTGCTCGACGAGAAGCCCGGCTTCGACGAGGAGGATCTGCTCGCGATCCAGCTCGACACCCGCGTCGCGCAGTTCGATCGCTATCGCGACCTGGCCCTCGCGCTGCATCCCGAGGAGCCCGAGGCGAAGGCCCTGCGGGTGGCGCTCGCCGAGATCCGCGCCTGGAACGGCCGCGCCGACCTCGACTCGCGCGGTCTGCATCTGCTGAAGCTCTTCGGCGAGCGGCTCCGCGAGGCGCTGATCGCGCCGCTCGTCGCGGTCTGCGGTGAGCGCGACGAGAAGTTCGTCTACAACTGGCCGGCCGCCGACGAGGTCGTCTTCCGGCTCATGGCGGAGAAGCCGAGCCATCTGCTCGATCCGGCCGCCTCGAGCTTCGAGGCGCTCGCGCGCGCGACCTTCGCGAAGCTCGTGCTCGAGATCGACGGCGATCCCGGCCTCGGCGTGGACATGCCCTGGGGCGCGCTGCACCGGCCGGCCTTCGAGCATCCCCTGGGCAAGGTCCCGCCGCTCAATCACTTCCTGAACCTGCCGCGCGTCCCGCTCCCCGGTGACGCCAACGCGCTGCGCGCGCAGAGCAATCGCTTCGGCGCCAGCATGCGCATGGTCGTCGCGCCCGGCGCGGAGGAGAAGGCCATCCTCGAGAGCCCCGGAGGGCAGAGCGGGCACTTCCGCTCAGCTCACTACGGCGATCTTCACGAGGCCTGGGTCGAGGGTCGCCCCGACCCGATGAAGCCGGGCGCCGTGGTCTCGACCCTCGTCCTCGCTCCCGCCTCGAACTGACGGGTCTCGAGGGGCGGGTCTTCGGGAGCGCGCGGCGCCGCCGGCGCACCTTCCGTTCTTCGGGCGAGCAGCCGCGTTCCACTCCTTGCGCGGCCGCCGCCTCGGCCTGCCGAACGTCGGCTGCGACCGGCCCTGACTGCGGGCCGCAGGGGAGGGGTCGCTTGCGGTCGTTCGGCGAGAGGCATAGCCTCTCGCCATGATCGAGCGGGACGAGGAGGAGGCGGCGAGGGCGCGGAGGCAGGGACTGGTCGCTCTCGTCGTCGTGCAGTTCTGCTTCGGGCTCTTCCCGCTCTTCGGCAAGCTCGCCATGACGGCCTTCGAACCGCGGGCCGTCGCGGCCTGGCGCATGGGCGCCAGCGCCCTCATCCTCGGCGCCGTCGCCCTGCTCCGGCACGGTCGCGCCTTCTGGCCGCGGCCGGCCGACCTCCTTCGCCTGCAGGTCTGCGCCCTCCTCGGTATCTCGATCAACCAGGTGCTCTATCTCGAGGGGCTGCGGCTCGCGCCGGGCGTGAACGCCGCGCTCATCATGTGCCTCATCCCCGTGCTCACCCTGCTCTTCGCCCTCCTGGTGCGGCAGGAGCAGGCTTCGCTCCTGAAGGTCGTCGGCACCCTCGTCGCCTTCGCCGGCACGGCCCAGCTCGTCCTCGCCCGCGGCCTCGACCTGAGTTCCGACTACCTGCGCGGCAACCTGCTGATGTGCGCGAACGCCGCGTCGTACTCGATCTACCTCGTCTGCGTCAGGCCCCTGACGGGCCGGATGCCCGCCTTCGTCGTCATCGCCTGGGTCTTCATCCTCTCGACCTGGCAGATCCCGCTCTTCCTCGACGAGGCCGCGCTCGTCCCCGAGCCGCTCGGGCGCGACGCGGTGATCGGCATCGTCTTCGTCCTGTTCTTCCCGACCACGCTGGCCTACTTCCTCAATGCCTTCGCGCTCGCCCGGATCAGCGCCTCGACCACCGCCTTCTTCATCTTCTCGCAGCCGCTCATCGCGGCCCTCGCCGGCTTCATCGTGCTCGGCGAGTCCGTCGGCCTGAGCGAGGCCCTCGCCGCCCTCGCCGTCTTCCTCGGCATGAGGATGGCCTTGAAGCGCCGTCCGGTGCGCCTCCGCGCTCCTTCCGTACCGGGGAGCGGACCGTTAAGGTGATGCCCGTCCGGAATCCAGGAGTAACGCCATGACCCGGAAGAAGTCCCTCGCGCTCGGCACCTTCGGCCTGCTCGGGATCCTCGGCCTCGCGCTTCTGCAGTGCTGCGGCGAGTCGGAGGAGGGCGCGCCCACGATCGGCTACAAGGTGGTCTCCGAAGCGCCGCACGAGGTCTCGTCCTACACCCAGGGCTTCTTCATCGAGAACGGCTTCCTCTGGGAGAGCGCCGGCAAGCGCCAGGAGTCGAAGCTGAAGAAGATCGATCTGAAGACCCGCGAGGTCATCCTCGAGCGCGCGCTCGACGATGCGCTCTTCGCCGAGGGCGCCTGCTTCCTGGACGGCAAGATCTACCAGCTGACCTGGCACGAGGGCGTCTGCCTCGTCTGGGACGCGGAGTCGATGATCAGGAGGAGCAAGTTCAACTACAAGGGCCAGGGCTGGGGACTCACGACGGACGGTCGCGAGCTGATCATGAGCGACGGCACCTCGACCCTCGTCTTCCGCAGCCCCGAGGACTTCAAGGAGCTCCGCCGCGTGCAGGTGACCGACGGGCCGAACACGGTCCCGGCGCTGAACGAGCTGGAGTGGATCGACGGCGAGGTCTGGGCCAACGTCTACCAGCAGTCGCGCATCGCGATCATCAACCCGAAGACCGGCGCGGTCCGCGCCTGGCTCGACTGCGAGGATCTGCGCAAGAGGGTGACGAACCCGGAGGCCGACGTCCTGAACGGTATCGCCTTCGACCGCTCGACCGGTGCCATCCACGTCACCGGCAAGTACTGGTCGAAGTCCTTCCAGATCGCCCTCGAGAACTGAGTCTTCGATGCTCCAGGCCATCCTCGCCGAGATCGAGTTCCCCGACATCGATCCGGTCATCTTCGAGATCGGTCCCTTCGCGCTGCGCTGGTACGCGCTGGGCTACATCCTCGGCATCGTCCTCGGCTGGCGCTATCTCTACCGCCTGATCGCTCTGGGCTACGACCGGATCAAGCGCGCGGACATCGACGACCTCATCGTGGCCGTGACCTTCGGCATCATCCTCGGCGGTCGCCTCGGCTACGTCCTCTTCTACAAGGGCGCCCACTATCTCGAGAACCCGGGCGAGATCTTCGCGGTCTGGAAGGGCGGCATGTCCTTCCACGGCGGGCTGATCGGCAGCTTCCTCGCGGTGCTCCTCACGGCGCGGCGCAAGAAGATCGGGCTCGGTCAGCTGACCGACATCTGCTGCTGCGCGGCACCGATCGGGATCGGGCTCGTCCGCATCGCGAACTTCATCAACCAGGAACTCTGGGGGCGACCGACCGACGTCCCCTGGGCGGTACGATTCCGGGGGGTCGCCGACGCGCGGCACCCGAGCCAGCTCTACGAGGCGCTGCTCGAGGGCCTGCTGCTCTTCCTCGTCCTCTTCGTCGCCGTGCGGCGCCCCGGGATGCGCCGGCCGGCCGGGCGCCTGACCGGGCTCTTCCTGCTCGGCTACGGCGCGGCGCGCTCCTTCGTCGAGCTCTTCCGCGAGCCCGACGAGCACCTCGGTTTCCTCTTCGGCGGCGTGACGATGGGTCAGATCCTCTCCCTGCCCATGATCCTCATCGGCGCCTGGCTGCTTCGGCGCGGCCTGCCCGGCGGGCGCGGCGACGCGGCCTGAGGCTTCTCGATCGGGCCGCGATTCGCGCCTTTACCCGCGGCGGCCGGTCGGCATGATGAGGCCTTCATGAGCGAACTCGACGACGACATCGCGCAGCGCATCGAGGAGACGATCCGTCTCCGCGCTCCGGGCGACCCCGGCCAGACGATCCGCGTCGATGCCGCGAGCCTGCCGGCGGCGGCCTTCGATCACTCCGCCACCCGATTCCGCCTGCTCGAGGAGATCGGCCGCGGCGGCATGGGCGTGGTCTTCCGGGCGCAGCAGGCCAGTCTCGATCGCGAGGTCGCGATCAAGAAGGTCCAGCGCCGGGGCAGCGGTGACGACGAGCGGGCCTTCGTTGCCGAGGCCCGGGTCACCGGTTTCCTCGATCACCCGAACATCGTCCCGGTCCACGACCTCGGCGTCGACGAGGAGGGCGAGACCTTCCTCGCCATGAAGCTCGTCGGCGGGCTGCCCTGGAAGGAACTCCTGCATCCCGCGACCGAGGCGGCGAAGACGCGAGCCTCCGGCATGGAGCTCGCGGACCACCTCGACATCCTCATCGCCGTCTGCAACGCCCTCGGCTACGCCCACAGGCGCGGCATCATCCATCGCGATCTCAAGCCGGCCAACGTCATGGTCGGCGAGTACGGCGAGGTCCTCGTCATGGACTGGGGGCTCGCGGTGAGCGTCGCCGAAAACGACGACGCGAAGCTTCCGCGCGCCGACATGCGCATCGTCGGGACGCCGGCCTACATGGCTCCCGAGATGGTCCGCGGCGAGATCGACCGCCTCGGTCCCTGGACCGACGTCTACCTGCTCGGCGCCATCCTCTGCGAGATCGTGAGCGGCCGGCCGCCGCACGTCGCCGATTCGATCGTGGACACGGTCGTGCGGGCCGGTCGCGGCGACCCCCCGGACCTCCCGCCGGAGGTGCCGGAGGAGCTGCGGGACATCTGCGAGCGGGCGATGGAACGGAGGATCGAGGAGCGCATCCCGAGCGCCGAAGTCTTCCGCGACCTGGTGCGCGATTTCCTCCGCCATCGCGAGTCGAGCCGGTTGACCCAGCTCGCACGCGATCGGCTCCTGAGCGCCCTGCAGGCTGAGGGCGCGAGCCGGAATCCCGCGGCCTACGCCGAGATCGAGGAGGCCGTCGCGGGATTCCGGCAGGCGCTCGTGCTCTGGGACGGCAACCAGGCCGCCGCCCGTGGTGAGAGCGAGGCGCGCATCGCCCTCGCCTCCATCGCGCTCGACCGCGGCGACCTCGCGCTGGCGCAGAGCCAGCTCGAGTCGATTCCGGCGGAACTCGCGCCCGAGCTGCGCGCAGCGGTCGGCACGGCGATGACGACGCGCGAGCGCGACCGTCGGCGCAAGCGGCAA
>JBFIHP010000197.1:0-6410 GCA_041601735.1 Planctomycetota bacterium
AGATGGGGAACCCCCGACTTGCAGGGTCCTCACCAGTGGGCGAAGAACTCGACGAGGACGAGCTTGCCCTTAAGCTCCGAGGTCTTCTTGTAGTTGCCGTTGATGATCTCGTCGGCATCGACCTGAGGGGCCTTCTCGCCGATCTGGGCGAGGCCGTTCAGGCTGAGGGCCAGGACGAGCAAGGTCGTTCCCAGCAGTGTCTTGCGCAGCATCTTCGTCTCCAGGGTAGGTCTCGAGCGGCTCGGGCGCAGGGGGGCAGGCCCACCATGAGCCGAGATGGAAACCGTCTCGTTCCGTCGAGGTTACGCCTCTTGCGGCTCCTGCGCCATGGCCTGCCCGCTTTTGGAACCCGCCGGCCCGCGGGTCTCCGGGGGGCCGCAAGGCCCTCTCAGCCGAGGACTTCGGCCAGGAGGTGCTTCGAGTCCAGCTTGCCGCCCGTGGCCCGGGCGAGGAGTTCGCGCCAGTGGTGGCTCGCGCCCAGGGCGAAGAGCCGCTCGCCGAGGTAGGGGCCGATCTTCTCGTTGTTCACGAGGTCGGGGCCGAGGTCACGCCTGAGCGCGGCCCGGATCTGGGCGGCGATCAGATCGGCCAGGAAGTCGTTCTGGCGGGTTATGGGCTCCTCGGCGATCTCCAGGTTGCAGGCCCAGTCGTGGCCGTGGGGGTGTTCGGGCGGCACGCTGACCTTCTGGAAGATCTCGACCAGGTCCCACCAGATCCGCTGCAGGTCGCGGCCGGGGTTCTCGTAGAGCGCGCGCTCGAAGTAGATGAAGGCCGGCAACCAGCGGCACTTCAGGAGCGCGTCCTTCTTCGGGAGGTCGCCGAGCGCCTTGATGTTGCGGGTGACGCTGCTCTTGTTGCCGCCGAGCATCTCACCGAGGAAGACCGGGTCACGGGTCAGGTCCTTGAACACCCTCGCCACGCCCTCGAGCAGCAGCTCGTGACCGGGCTCGCGCAGGAGGTAGGGGAGGTCGGGGCCGAGGCCGCGGTGATACACCGCCCGCGCGAGCGCGCCGAGCAGTTCCTTCATCGACTCCTCGTCCTCGCCGAGCTGTCCCACCAGGCGGACGTCCTGGCCGCGGCGGTCCATGTGGATCGCCCGGATGCCCGGCTGCTTGCCGGGTCGCTCGTCGAAGTCACTCTTGGCCAGGATCGGATCGACGTCGAAGCCCATGCCGACGAAGAGTTCGCGGGCGGCCTTCAGGTGATCGCCCTTCGCGAAGTAGCGGTCGAAGTCCGGCTCCTTCACCCGCGGAACCCGACGGAAGAAGAGATCGGAGTAGTGCCAGGGCATGACCCCGCTGCGCCGCAGCTTGAGGCGGCGATTGGCGTCCTCGTCGATCTCCTTCTTCAGCTTGTCGTAGGCCGCATCGGTCTCGCGCACGACCTTCTTGACCAGGCCGAGGAGGTTGTCCTCGCCGATCTCCATGAAGCCGAGGCTCATCCGGTAGAAGTCCTCGTGGCCGAGATCGCGGGCCGCCCGGTTGCGGATGCCGATGAGCCGGACCATGTGCTCGCCGAAGTCCTCGCCCATGCCGAGGGTCGTGGTCCAGACCGCCTCGCGCAGCTCGGAGTCGTCGCTGGTCTCGAAGATCTCGTCCACCTCGAAGAGCGTCAGCTCCTCGTCGTCGATGGCGACGCGATAGGTGTGAGCGACGTGCCCGATCTCCTCGATCAGCTCGGCGGATCGCGCGCGGGTCTCGATGGGGACCTGCGCCTGCGCGAAGCGGAGCCGCATCACGTGGATCTGGCGCTGGGTCATGTCCTCGCTGGCGAGCTCCTCGTCGTCGTAGGTCCGGACGCGGGCGTAGTTCTCGCGGTTGGCGAAGATCTCCTCGAGTTGCGTCGTCTTCTCCTCGATGGCGCGCTCGTCGGGACCGCGCCCGTGGCGGTAGAAGCGCCACCGGGCCAGGCTGAGCTGGGCCTCGAGGTCGGAGACGCTCGTGACGTGCGTCTCGATGAAGTCGACGATGTTGCGTTCCATCTAGGTCTCGGCCCGTCTCAATCGAAGAGCTGGGCATACTCCGGGACGATGTCGGCGGTGAAGGCCTTCATGCCCTCGATGGTCTTCTTGTGGCCGGCCATGCCGCGGAGGACGTCGAAGGGCATCGTCGCGACCTGGGCGCCGACCAGGGCGCATTCGCGCACCTGTCGCGGATTGCGCAGGCTCGCCGCCAGGACCTTGCAGTCGTGGAATCCCTGCATGCCGAGGATGTCCACGCAGCGGGAGACCAGATCGACGCCCGAGACGATCCCGTTGTCGTGCAGCTCGCCGCTGCCCTCTTCGGGATAGTAGTCGGTCTTGTCGAAGGTCAGGCTCGCGCTCTTGCGGAGATCGTCGTCGACGCGACCGGCGAAGGGGCTGACGAAGGCGGCTCCCGCCTTGGCGGCCAGGAGGGCCTGCTCCGGCGTGAAGATCAGGGTGACATTGACCGGAATGCTCTGATCGGCGAGCTTCTTGATGACCTTGAGGCCGTCGAAGGCGCCCTGGCCGTCGCCGGTCATGTCCGGATTGACCGGGATCTTGACCACGACGTTGCCTGCGACCGGATTGAAGCGCTCGTAGAGGAACATGCCCTGCGTGAACATCTCGTCTTCGGTGGCGCCGATCACCTCGAGGCTCACCGGGTCGCTGTCCGCGGTCTCGAGGATCGATTCGATGTAGCGGGCGATCGAGAGCTCGGAACCCTGCTTCTTGAGCTTGTCGACGGCCTTCTTGATGAGGGAGGGGTTGGTCGTGACTCCGTTCACGATGCCCCAGGAATAGGACTCGCGGATCTCGTCGAGATCGGCCGTGTCGACGAAGAATTCCATGGTGGATCGCCTTTCAAATGCAGTCGCGGCCGCGCTCGAAGGCTCGTTGGCCCGCGGCACGGCCCTTATATACCCTGTAGGGCCGATCCCGTCGAGGTGACCGGGCGGTCGGACGAGGAGCGATGACGGACATCTTCGAGCATACGATCGAGGCCCGGGGCCTGACCAAGTCCTACGAGGGGCATCTGGCCGTGGACGCACTCGATCTGGTCGTCCGGCCGGGCCGGGTCCTCGGACTCGTGGGGCCGAACGGGGCCGGCAAGACGACCAGCATGCGTTGCATGGCGGGCATCATCCCGCCGACTTCGGGTCGGGTGACGATCGCCGGTCACGATCTCATCGACGAACCCCTCGCGGCCAAGGGACGACTCGCCTTCGTACCCGACACCCCGCACCTCTTCGACTACCTCACGGTCGAGGAGCACCTGCGCTTCATGGGCCGCATTCACCAGCTGCCCGAGGTCGATGAGCGCATCGACGCGCTACTGGCGGAGTTCGAACTCGCCGATCGTCGCCGGCATCTCCCGGGGGCGCTCTCGCGGGGCATGAAGCAGAAGCTGGCCATCACCATCGGCTTCCTTCACGACCCTTCGGCGATCTTCCTCGACGAACCCCTGACCGGGCTCGACCCGCTCGGCATCCGTCGCATGCGCGAGGCCATCGCCCTGCGTGCCCGCGAGCAGGCGGCGGCGGTCATCGTCTCCTCGCACCAGCTCGAGCTGGTCGAGGCGATCTGCGACGAGATCCTGATCATGAAGAACGGTCGGAGCGTCGTGCAGGGCAGCCTCGACGACATCCGGGCCCAGCTCGACGGCCTGCCCGAGAACCCGCGGCTCGAGGACATATTCTTCCGGCTCACCGAGATCCGCGAGGACGGACCGAGCGAGGAGCCGGTCGGGTGAAGCACGTCCTCGCGGCCTTCGGCTATCACGCCCGCCGGACCGCGGGGAACCGCGCCCGGGCGATCTTGGGCCGGCTCCGGCGACCGCGCTATCTGATCGGTTTCCTCCTCGCCGCGACCTATCTCTGGGTCTTCCTGATCCGACCGGTCAGCGGCGACACGGCCGATCCCCAGAACGCGCGCTGGCTCCGTCTCGGCGTCCAGATCTTCTATCTCCTGAACCTGCTCACGGCCTGGATCTTCGGCGCCTTCGGCCGCGGCATCATGTTTCGCGAGGCCGAGGTCGAGCTCCTCTTCCCGGCACCGCTCCGCCGACCCCAGATCCTGCTCTTCAAGCTGATGCAGGCGCAGTTCGGGCTCATCGTCACCGCGCTCGTCTTCGGCGCGATCATCGATCGCACCCTTCCCGAGCGCCCTTTCGTCCTGACGGCCTTCGCCATCTGGCTGGCCGGCAACACCCTCTACGTCCACTCGGTCTTCGCCAACCTGACCCTCAAGTCCCTGGCCGCGCGAGGCGGCCCCATGAAGGCTCTCGTCTGGCTCCCCGCCTCGCTCGTCGTCCTGGTCGTCTTCGTCTCGGTCTGGATGGCCCAGGTCGAGATCGGCGGCCTGGAGGTCGTCGCCGACGTCGAGCGGCTGCTCGAGGCCGGCCCGCTGCGCATCCTGCTGGCGCCGGTCCGCTTTCTCGCCGATTTCATCCTCGTCGCGGCGGGCCTGCACTTCGTCCTCGGCTCCCTCGCGGTGGTGGCCGCCGGCGCCCTCCTCGCCGCGTTCACCGTCGCGGCCGATCACCGCTTCGAGGATCAGGCCCTCAAGACGGCCCGGATGATGTCGCGCCTGAAGAAGGACGGGGCGGCGGGCCTCTCGGACCCGGGCAAGCAGGTCCTGAAGGGCTCCGCCCGCGGCTTCCCCGCGCTCGCGCCCCTGGGTCCGACCTGGCGTGCGCTGGTCTGGAAGAACGTCGTCAGCGTCGGCCGCCTGCCGCGCACGACGGTGCGCCTGATCTTCGTCCTGATCCCCTTCGTCGTGGCGATCTTCGTGTTCGGCCGGGGCGCCCTGAGCGAGGGCAAGACCCTCGCGGCGGTCTCCTTCATGCTGCTCGTCGTGGCGATCTACGGCAGTCTCCTCGGTCCGGCGCTCCTGCGGGTCGATCTCAGGCTCGACCTCCTGCACTTCGACGTCCTGAAGTCGCTCCCGATCCGCGGCCGCGATCTCCTGCTCGGCGAGGTGCTGGGACCCTGCCTGATCATCTTCCTCGCCCAGCTCGTCCTCGTCGGCCTGGGCCTCTACTTCTTTCCGACCGATCTGATCGACTGGCTCGACTGGCGGCGCAAGATCATCGGCTTCGTGATCGCGATGCCCTTCCTATTCGCCTTCGACTTCGCGCTGTTCTCGCTCGAGAACCTCATGGCCCTGCACCTGCCGAGCTTCGTGCGCTTCGGGCGCGGCATGAAGGGCGGCTTCGATCAGTTCGGCCAGAACCTGCTGGGCGCGATCGTCCGCGGACTGGCGCTGACCGTCTTCATCCTGCCCTCCCTGCTGATCGGCGGCGGACTGGGTCTCCTCCTCGGCCTGCTCGGCTCGATGCCGATCGAGATGATCGTCTTCCTCTCGGTCCTGCTCGGCTCGCTCGTGCTCGTCTTCGTCGCCTACGGACTCCTCGTCCTCTCCGAACGCCGCTACGAGCGCTTCGACCTCAGCGCCGAGAGCCTGGGCGTCGAAACGTGAGCGGCTACGAACTCGCGGGTCTCGCCCTGCTCGGTGTGGTCGCCGGCATCCTCAACACCCTCGCCGGCGGCGGTTCGATGCTGCTCGTGCCGACGATGATCCTGCTCGGCATCCCCGCGACCGTCGCCAACGCGACCCTTCGACCGGCCATCCTCATGCAGGGACTCTTCGGGCTCTGGGCCTTCCGGCGCGAGGGGATCCTGTCCGGCGCCTTCGTCCGTTCGGTCCTGCCGCTGGCCATTCCGGCGATCCCCGGGGCGGCCGTCGCCGCCTGGTTCGTCTCGAGCCGCATCGACGACCGCCACTACGAGCTGACCCTGGCGCTGGTTCTCGCGACCCTCGCCCTCCTCAGCCTGCGCGCGCGAAGGCCGCGCGACGGGACCGAGAAGCGGAGCGGCCTCGGGCTCGCGCTCGTCTTCTTCGGCATCGGGCTCTACGGCGGCTTCATCCAGATCGGCGTCGGCTTCCTCCTGGCCTCGGCCCTCATCATCGGCCGTTGGTCACGGATGGCGGAGGTCCACGCCGCCAAGGTGCTGATCGTCTTCTGCTACACGATCGTCGCGCTGCCGGTCTTCCTCCTCGCCGGTCGGATCGTCTGGCCCGCCGCCCTCGCCCTCGTCGTCGGCCAGTCCCTCGGCGGCTTCCTGGGCGCACGCGTCACCGGTCTCGTGAGTGACCTGTTCCTCCGCCGCTTCTACGTCGGCGCCATGATCCTCTTCGCGATCGCCCTCGCCGTCCGCGCCCTCTCCTGAGTCCCGCCTCATGCGGGCTTCCGCGCCGGCCGGAGACGGATCGCTGCCGCAAGTCCCCGTAGCGATCTCTCGGGCCTCCCGGTCCGGATGCGGGGTTCTCGACACCGGGACGACCCGCATCTCGAGGGGTGGAGCCTCCGGTCCCGGTCCATCGAAACGGGCATTCTCCGCACTGCGATTCCGGAAGTGACTGTCGGGAAGGAAGATGGCGCTTCACG
>JBFIHP010000198.1:0-6403 GCA_041601735.1 Planctomycetota bacterium
CTCTTCGAGCGCGAGCAGCCCGACCTGGTCTTCACCGACCTCCCGATGCCCGAGGGCGACGGGCTGCGCGTTCTCGACACCGTGAAGAACAGGAACCCCGACGTCCCCGTCGTCCTGGTGACCGCCTTCGGAACCGTCGAGACGGCGGTGCAGGCCATGCGAACCGGCGCCGAGGACTTCATCATGAAGCCGGTGACGATCGAGCAGATCGACCTGGTTCTCGAGCGCCTCGCCGATCGCGCCCAGCTCGTCCGGGCCAACAAGGTCCTGAAGGCACAGATCGACCTCGATCGCGACGACGCCGATTGCGTCGGCGAGAGCGCGGTCTGGAAGCGCTGCCTCGACCTCACCGAACGGGTCGCGCGCACACGGGCCACGGTGCTCATTCGCGGCGAGAGCGGCGCCGGCAAGGAGGTCGTCGCCAATCGAATCCACCGAAGTTCGGGGCGGGCCCAGGGCCCCTTCATCCGCACGAACTGCGCGGTTCTCCAGGACAGCCTGCTCAGCAGCGAGCTCTTCGGCCACGAGAAGGGCGCCTTCACCGGGGCCCACGCCCGCAAGGAGGGTCGCTTCGAGCTCGCCGACGGCGGCACCCTCTTCCTCGACGAGATCGGCGAGATCTCGCCGGAGATCCAGGCCAAGCTGCTGCGCGTCCTCGAGACCGGCGAGTTCGAGCGCGTCGGCGGCAAGGAGACGGTCAAGGTGGACGTCCGGGTGATCTGCGCGACCAACCGCGATCTCGAGCAGATGATCCGCGAGGGGAGCTTCCGCGAGGACCTCTTCTATCGCTTGAACGTCGTTCCGATCACCGTTCCGGCCCTGCGGGAGCGGCGTGAGGACATCGCGCTCCTGGCCCGGCACTTCCTCGCGCGCTACGCCCGCGAGTACGGCAGCCCGGCGCGGAGTTTCAGCCGCGGCGCGCTGACCGCGCTCGAGAATCACGACTGGCCCGGCAACGTCCGCGAACTTGCGAATCTCGTCCAGCGCCACGCCCTGCTGGCGAACGACGAGGTCATCGATGCGACCCCGCTCGCCCTTCCGGGCGCGGAGATCCAGCCGGCTGCCGGCGTCGATCTCGTCGGCCAGAGCATCGCCGAGATGGAGAAGCGGCTCATCCTCGGCACGCTGGCGACGACCGGGGGCAACAAGACCGAAGCATCGAAGATCCTGGGCGTCACCGCCCGGACCCTGTCGAACAAGCTGCGCCTCTATCGGGAGCGCGGCGAACTGCCGACCACGGTCGGCGCCTGAACGGGGACCTCGGGGGCGTTGGAGAGAGCGCTGCCGGGACCCACGAGGACCGAAGGAGAGAGAGATGGAAGTGTTCAGCGAAAACCTCGACCTGCTCGCCAGGATGATGACGGTCTCGACTCGTCGTCATGAGGTGATCTCGGCGAATCTCGCCAATGCGAACACCCCCAACTACACGGCGAAGAAGCTCGACTTCGAGACCGCCTTCCGCGAGGCCTATGCCAGCAACGGCAAGGAGGCCGCGATGAAGGTGGACTACGAGCTGGTCGATTCGAACGCGGAAGCGGGAGCCGACGGCAACAACGTCGACCTCGAGACCGAGTTCTCGACCATGCAGAAGAACAGGCTTCTGTTCGACGTCTATGCCCAGATGCTCAAGCACAAGCTGGGGCACCTGAAGCACGCGATCGGCGGTCTGCGCTGATCGTCGGCCGGCGACCGGTCTCCGGATCGGTCACTTGAGGAGAGAGAGTCATGGACCTGGATCGTATGTTTTCCGGTATGAGCGTCTCGAGCAGCGGCATGGCCGCCGAGCGCCGACGCCTCGACGTCATCGCCAGGAACATCGCCAACGCCAACGTCGTGGCCACGCCGGGCGGTGAACCCTACCGGCGCCAGAACGTCGTCTTCGAGACGATCCTCGGTGAACTGGGTGGCGACGGACTGCCCGGCGGCGTGCGGGTGAAGGACACCCTCACCGACCACGAGACGCCCATGAACGAGGTCTTCGATCCGAAGCACCCCATGGCGAACGAGGAGGGCATCGTGGCCTACCCGAACGTCAACATGGCCTTCGAGATGGTCGACATGATGACCTCGGCAAGGAGCTACGAGGCCAACATGAAGGCCATGAAGCTCTACAAGGACATGATGTCCCAGGCCCTGACCCTGCTGGAGCGCTGATCATGAGCGGATTCGACATCCAGGCGGTCGCGCAGCGGATCGCCCAGGAATTCCAGAGCGTGAAGGGCGCCGGCCCCAAGACCGGCGCCGAGGACGACAAGGGCGGCTTCGCCGACGTCCTCGACAAGTACATGCGCGAGTCGACCGACCTCCAGAACGAGGCGGACGGCGCGCTGAACGACCTGGTCGCCGGCAAGAACGACAACGTCCACGAGGTCATGCTCGCGATGGCGAAGGCCGATGTGAGCTTCCGGATGATGGTCGAGGTCCGGAACAAGCTGGTCGAGGCCTATCAGGAAGTCATGAGGATGCAGGTCTGATCCGATCTCGGACGGCAGGCGATCAAAGGAGCTGATTTGTGGCGAAGAGTACCGAGATGTTGGCGCAGGCACAGAAGGTCTGGGGCAATCTGGGCCTCGGGCAGAAGGCGGCCATCGTCGGCATCACGCTGGCGGTCTTCGGCGGCGTCCTGCTCACGACCTTCCTGGCCTCGCAGCCCGACTACAAGGCCCTGCGCACCGGTCTCCAGGTCAAGGAGATCGGGACGATCACCGCTCAGCTCGATTCGATCGGCGTGAGCGACTACAAGATCACGGCCGACGGGACGACCATCCTCGTCAACTCGAACGACTTCGAGCGGGCGCGAGGCGCGCTCTACCAGGCGGGGATCATTCCCGCCGCGGACGGCGAGGAGGCCGATCTCGGCCTGCTCGGAGTCGGCGGACTCACGGGAAGCGCCGAGAAGTACTACCACCTGCGTCAGGACGAGAAGCGCCTGGCGCGACTCCTCCGTGAGGTGCCGGACGTCGAGGACGCCAAGGTCACGATCACCAAGCGGGTCACCAAGTTCTACAAGGCCGGCGACCTCAACGCCAAGGCGGCGGTCATCGTCAAGACGCGCAACGGCGTCTGGCACCGCAACCTCTCCGACTCGATCGCGATGACGGTCGCGGGCGGCGTCGAGGGCCTGTCGCCCGACGAGGTCGCGATCACCGCGAACGGGACCCTCGTGCGGCGTCCCGGCAGGAAGGGCGACCTCGGGATCTCCGACGAGGACCAGATAGCGGTGCAGTCCAAGCTCGAGGAGGAGCGCGAGTTCAAGGCCCAGGAGGCCCTCAACCTCGTCGCCGGGCCGGGCAAGGTCGTGGTCCGCGTCGCGGTCGATCTCGACTGGACGCGTCACCAGATCAACGAGAAGAAGTACGACCCCGAAGGAGTCCGGACCGAACGCGTCAAGACCGAGAGCTTCAAGGACAGCCCGGTCGCCTCGAGTGGCGGCACCCCCGGCAGTCAGGCTGCGGTCACCGGCGCGAGCTCGAGCGGCAGCGCCTTCAAGAACACGAGCACCACCGAACACACCCAGTACGGCATGACCGAGTCCCAGAAGGTCAAGGTCGGCCCGGAGCTCAAGCGAATGACCGCGGCGATCCTCATCGACCAGAGCCTCGAGGCCAAGAAGGACGAGATCTCGAAGATCGTGGGCGCCGCCATCGGCCTGGATCAGAGCCGAGGCGACGAGATCTCCGTGATGGTGATGGAGATGGCCGTACAGCCGGAGACCGCCTTCGAGGTCGAGGACGACGGCTCGACGACGAGTGTCGCCGTCTCCACCTGGATCGAACGCGGCCTCTGGGCCCTGGTCGGAATCGCCTTCCTCTTCTTCGCCCTGCGGACCGTGAAGAAGGCGCAGGCCGGTCTGCGTGACGTCCTCGAAGCCTCGCTCGAGGAGGCCCAGCCGATCGAGGCTCCGAAGCCGATCACGCTCGAGGAGAACGTGCTCGAGACCGCCATGCAGGATACGGAACTCGCCGGCCGGTCACTCCGCCGCTGGCTCTATGAAGGGGTGGGCGAAAAGGCATGAACGGCGTCGAGAAGGTAGCGATCCTGTTTCGCGTGCTCGGCACGGACTTCGCGCGACCGATGTGCGCGAAGATGAGGCCCGAGGAGATCTCTCGCGTCGGCGAGGCCATGGTCCGCTTCGAGCAGCATCCGCCGGCCGAGGAGGACGTGAAGAAGCTGCTCAAGGAGTTCCGGAACATGATGACCCAGGGCGGCATCTTCGCCAACGTCAACGAGACCCTGCACGACATCTTCGTCAGCAAGTTCGGTGACGACCAGGGCCCGAGAATCCTCGAGGAGGTACGGGTCAACGCCCAGGTCGAGTCGCCCTTCAAGGGCCTCATCGGCGTACCCTTCGGCGACCTCGAGCGGATCCTCTCCGAGGAGCACCCGCAGGTGCAGGCCGCCGTCCTCGCGAACATCGGCCCGGATCTGGCCGCCGGCGTCCTGGGCGTCATGGAGGAGGAGCGACGCGCCGGGATGGTGAAGCGGATCGCCACGATGAAGCCGCCGCCGCCCCGGGTCCTGCGCGACATCGCGGACATGTTCATCGAGAAGACGAGCAAGCTGCCGCGCTTCGAGGACATCTCCCAGGACGGCCCCGATCCGAGCGTCAAGACCGCCGCGGACATCCTCAATGCCGCGACCGGCAACACGAACGAGGGCCTCCTGGAGCGGATCGAGGAGGACAAGCCCGATCTCGCCGAGATCATCCGCGAGACGATGTTCACCTTCAACGACCTCGCCGAGATCGACAAGCTCTCGATGCAGAAGATCCTCGGAGGAATCGACACCAAGCTCCTGGCTCTCGCCATCAAGGCCTGCGCTCCCGAGGTCTCCGAAGCGATCTTCGCGGCGGTCTCGTCGCGGACGAAGGACATGCTCGTCGAGGAGAAGGAGCTGCTCGGGGCCGTTCCCCTCACCGACGTACGCAATGCGCAGCGTGAGATCATGCAGACGATCCGCAGTCTGATCGACAGCGGCGAACTCAAGGTCAAGATCGGAGGCGGTGGTGCCCAGCTCGTCGAATGAGATCCGATTCACCCGCCGCCCCAGCGCCGCGCGCATCGTCCTTCACGACGGCGCGCGAGGGCCTCATCGCGTGGAGCCCGCTCGCTTCGATCTCAAGGAGATCCAGCGGCGAGCCTTCGAGCGCGGCCGCAGTCTCGAACGCGAGCAGGGCAGCCGGGCCTTCGCCGCCCTGTGCGAGGAACTGCAGGCGCAGCTCGCGGCGCAGAACGCCGCGCGTGAGGCCGACCGGCGCCGGGTCGAGGAGTTCGCCGCCCGGCTCGCCCTGGCGGTGGCGGAGAAGCTCACCTTCACGACGATCGACTCGGCGGCTCATGACGTCGCGGGTCTCGTGAGAACCCTGCTCTCCGAGCTCGGGACGGCCGCCGAGGAGACGGTCCGCATCCGGCTGTCGCCCGGAGACCACGGTCTCCTCCTCGAGACGGCGGCGCGAGGCGAGCTGAGCACCGAGGGCCTCGAGATCACGGCCGACCAGGATCTCGGCCCGGGCAGCGCCGTGCTCGCCACCGACGAGGTCGAATACTGGTCCGATCTCAACGATCGGATCGAACGGCTGCGCGGGATCACCTTGAACGAGGCCGCCCATGACTGAGTTCGACCTCTCCGCCTACGCCGAGGCTCTCGGCGCCGCACGCAACGGGCGCTTCTTCGGCCGGGTCACGCGCGTCGTGGGCCTCACGGTCGAATGCCGCGGCCTGCAGGTCGGGCTCGGAGAGCTCTGCGAGGTCGAGACGACCGACGGCGGCGAGCCCCTGCTGGCCGAGGTGGTCGGCTTCAAGGGAGGCACCACCATTCTCATGCCCATCGAGGAGCGCGCGGCCCTGGCCCCCGGAGCCACCGTCCACCCCCTGCACCGCAAGCTCACCGTTTCGTGCGGGGACTTCATGCTGGGGCGCGTTCTCGATGCCCTGGGACGCCCGCTCGATCGCGGGCCCGCCCTGCCCCGCGGAGTCGATACGCCGGTCTTCAAGCCGGCCCCGAACCCGCTCGACCGCGAGAACATCGACCGTGCCCTGGTCACGGGGGTATCGTCGATCGACGGCCTGCTCACCCTCGGACTCGGACAGCGCATGGGCATCTTCGCCGGCTCGGGCGTCGGCAAGAGCACGCTCCTCGGCACCATCGCCCGCGAGAGTTCCGCCCACGTGAACGTCATCGCCCTGATCGGCGAGCGCGGCCGCGAGGTGCGCGAGTTCATCGACAAGGTCCTCGGGCCCGAGGGCCTGGCGCGGTCCGTGCTGGTCGTGGCGACCTCCGACAGCTCGCCGATCATGCGACAGCGCGGCGCCTTCACCGCCACGGCGATCGCCGAGTACTTCCGCGATCAGGGCCTCGACGTGATGCTGATGATGGACTCGGTGACGCGGCTCGCCAACGCGAC
>JBFIHP010000199.1:0-6399 GCA_041601735.1 Planctomycetota bacterium
AGAGGCAGTCCGTCGAAGACCGGCTGGACTCGATCTTCTCCGCGGCGCTGTGCGTGATTCTCACCGAAGCCTATCCCGCCGCCCGTCAGCCGCTCACGTGACTATCCCGCGTCAGGAATCATGCGCATGCTCGTGGCGGCCCTTCGCCAGGTGGATCTCGGCGACGATGAGCGAGGCGCCGACGAAGGCATTCGGGCTGAGGCCGCGGCCGTCGTCGAGGAGCTCCTCGTAGACCCGCAGCGCCTGCTCGTCGAGGCCCTCGGCGCGGAGCTTCGCGGCCCAGTCGCGCTTTCGCTCCACGTCGAAGGTCGCCTTGTCCTCGGTCGCGGCAGGGGGTCCCCCGCTCTCCTTCGCGTCGCAGGCGCAGAGGGTGACGAGAAGCAAGGCCGCCGCGCAGAGCGCGGCCGGCGTTGGCGACATGATGGCTCGAAGCCGAGAGCAAGCTCTCCGCAACAGCCGAGCAAGCTCGGCGCTCCAACGCTCCGAGGCCGGTCGGCATGCCGGCCTGTCGGGCCGGCGCTCCTTGGTCATCGGCTTCATGCGCGGCGCTCCCGGTCACGGAAGTAGTTCATCAGGGGTTGGACGTAGTCGCGATCGGTCCGCAGCTCGACCGTGTCGATGCCGCGGCGCCGGAAGGCATCGTTGCGACGCTCGCGGGTTCGCGCGCTGGTCTTCGCGTAGCGCGAGCGCAAGGCCAGCGACCAGCCGTCCACTCGCACCTCGGCGCCGCTCTCGGCATCGACGAGGTCGAGCAGCGCGGGGATGTGGTCGAACTCGATTTCCGCGGGATCGCCGATCGCCATCGCGACCAGGTCGTGCTTGCTGTTCGCGATCGAGAGATCCTTCTCGTAACCCTCGTCCATGAAGTCGGAGACCAGGAAGGTGACCGACTTGCGCTTGGTGACGCGCGAGAGGTACTCGAGCGCCTGGCGGATGTCGGTGCCGCGGCCCTTCGTCTCGTGGGCGAGGATCTCACGGATGACCCGCAGGACGTGGCGCTTGCCCTTCTTCGGCGGCACGAAGAGCTCGATACGGTCGGTGAAGACGATGAGCCCGACCTTGTCGTTGTTGCGCACGGCGGTGAAGGCGAGGACGGCGCAGAGTTCGGCCGCGATCTCGCGCTTGGTCTTGCCCCTCGTGCCGACGTCGAGCGAGGTCGAGGCGTCGAAGAGGATCATGACGGTGAGCTCGCGCTCCTCGACGTACTCCTTGACGTGCGCCTCACCCGTGCGCGCCGTCACGTTCCAGTCGATCGCCCGCACGTCGTCGCCGACCTGGTAGGGGCGGACCTCCGAGAACTCCATGCCGCGGCCGCGGAAGACGGACTCGTAGTGGCCGGCCATGACGTCGGTGACCATCCGGTCGGTGAGGATCTGGATGCGGCGGACCTTGTCGAGGATCTCCTTGGGGATCACGGCACTTCCACGTTGTCGAGAACGCGCCCGACGATGTCGTCGGAGGTCAGCTCCTCGGCCTCGGCCTCGTAGGAGGTGATGATGCGATGGCGCAGGACCGGTCGCGCGATGTCCTTCACGTCCTGGGGCGTGACGAAGCCGCGGCCGTTCAGGAAGGCGCGAGCCTTGGCGGCGAGCGTGAGGTTGATCGTCGCGCGGGGTGAGGCGCCGTATTCGAGCAGCGGCGCGATGTCGAGTCCGTAGTCCGCGGGAGAGCGCGTCGCGAACACGAGATCGACGATGTAGTCCTTGATCTTGTCGTCCATGTAGATCGAATCGACGACCTGGCGCGCCGCGATGATGTCGGCCGGGCCGACCACGGCTTCCGGCGCCGCGAGCCGCTCGGTGTGCGCCATGATGTCGAGGATGCGGCGCTCGTCGGCCTTGGTCGGATAACCGACCGTGAGCTTCAGCATGAAGCGGTCGACCTGGGCCTCGGGCAGGGGGTAGGTGCCCTCCTGGTCGATCGGGTTCTGGGTCGCGAGCACCAGGAAGGGGTCGGGCAGCGGGAAGGTCGTGTCGCCGATGGTGACCTGGCGCTCCTGCATCGCCTCGAGGAGCGCGCTCTGGACCTTGGCCGGCGCGCGGTTGATCTCGTCGGCGAGGATGACGCTGGCGAAGACCGGGCCCTTCTTGACCCGGAAGTCGCCCTCCTTCGGGTCGTAGATCAGGGTGCCGATGACGTCGCCGGGCAGAAGATCCGGGGTGAACTGGATGCGCTGGAAGGAGGTGCCGATCAGGCCGGCCAGGGTCGAGACCGTGAGGGTCTTGGCCAGACCGGGCACGCCTTCGAGCAGGACGTGACCGTTGGTGAGGAGACCGATCAGGAGGCCGTCCACCATCGCGTCCTGGCCGACGACGTGGCGGGCCATCTGGCTCTTCAGGCTCTGGACGAAGCCGCTCTGCTCGGCGACCTTGCGGTTGATCTCTTCGATCGAGAATTCCACGGGCGGGGCTCGCTTCTCGGGGGAGGACGGGGCCGGCAGCGAGTTCGCCGCAAGCCATTGCCACACATTGCCTTGTAAATTATTAGCAGGGCTGGCGGCGCCTGAGGCGCCGGCCCATCGGCTCTGGCCTACGAAGACGTTAAGCCTTTGCTCCCCGGCATTTCAAGCCCGGCGCTCGGGCGGCGCCGGGCGGGCCGCGGAGCGGCCGGGCGACGCGCTTCATGCGGTCGAGGGGCGGGCCGCCGGCGCTTGATGACCGGGAGGGCATTCAACATCCTCGCGGAACCCGCTCGGGCGTCCGAGCGCCTCGCTCCGCCCCCTGAGATCGAACCGATGCCCGGCCCGGACGCAGTCCGGCCCTGAATGAGATGAGACCATGAAGAAGATCGGAATCCTCGTCGGTCGCGAGACCACCTTCCCCGAAGCGCTCGCGCAGGAGATCAACGGCCGCGGCGACGACGTCAGCGCCGACATGGTCATCCTCGAGGGCACGCCCCACAGCTGGAAGCCCGACTACGCGGTGATCCTCGATCGCATCTCGCACGAGGTCACCTACTACCAGACGGCGCTGAAGACCGCGGCCCTGAACGGCACGGTCGTCATCAACAATCCCTTCTGGAAGCTGGCCGACGACAAGTTCTTCGGCACCGCCCTGGTCGAGAAGATCGGGATCGCAGTGCCCAAGACCATCGCGCTGCCGAACTGCGCCAACGTCGAGGGCATCGCGCCGGAGAGCCTGCGCAACCTCAAGTACCCGATCGACTGGGACGGCATCATGGGCTGGATCGGCTTCCCCGCCATCCTGAAGCCGCACTGGGGCGGCGGCTGGAAGAGCGTGGACAAGGTCGAGAACATGGACGAGCTCTTCGCGGCCTACCACGAGTCGAAGACCCTGTGCATGATGCTGCAGGAGTTCATCGAGTGGGAGCAGTACGTCCGCTGCATCTGCATCGGCAAGAAGCACATCAACGTCCTGCCCTGGGACCCGAGCCTCCCGCACCACGAGCGCTACACCAAGGCCAAGGTCGATCTCTCGCCCGAGCTGGCGCAGAAGATCCACGACCAGGCCCAGGCGATCTGCGAGGCCCTCGGCTACGACATGAACACCGTGGAGTTCGCGATCCGCGACGGCGTCCCCTACGCCATCGACTTCATGAACACCGCGCCCGACATGGACCGGAATTCGCTGACCCCGGACCAGTTCGTCTGGGCGGTGAAGACCATGGCCGACTTCCTGATCGAGACCGCCCACCAGGGCGAGGCGAATCCGCCCCGCTACCGCTGGGACGAGTTGCTCAGGGGCTGATCGGCAGGCGAGGACGGCGAGGAGGATCGCCATGAGTCCGGACGCGAGGATCAGGAAGCTCAGGGCCGCTTATCACGACGCCATCCTCCGGGAGGGCGTGGCGGAGCGGCTCCACGAGCAGATCCAGCGCCGGGCGCGCGACTTCAACGTCACCTACGGCGACCGCGTCGTCTGTCAGGTCCTGGAACCCCTCTTCGTGGCGCGCGAGCACTACGAGCACCTGCTCATGCGCTCGGAGAGCCTGGCCTCCGCTCTGGTCAAGACCGTCGCCGCGGCCCGGGCGAAGCCGGAGCTCATGAACCGGCTTCGTCTCGACGCCCGCGAGCGCGCGATCGTCGATCTCGACTGCGGACTGAAACCGCACGACCTCATCGGGCGCATGGACGCCCTGCTCGGCGAGGACGGCGAGCCCACCTTCCTCGAGTACAACGGCGAGAGCCCCGGCGGTATCGCCTACGGCGACTGCCTCGGTCGGGTCTTCGACGAGCTCGAGCCGATCCAAGGCCTCGCCGAGGCCTACCCGATGTCGCGGCGCCCCGTCATCCCCGAGGTCGTGCGCACCTTCCGCGCGGCCTACAACCGCTGGGCCGATCGTCTGGGTCGGCAGGCCGAGATCGAGCCCCGGGTCGCGATCGTGGATCTCGCGGACATGCCGACCCGCGGCGAGTTCGAGCTCTTTCGCCAGAGCTTCGAGGCGCAGGGCATGCCCTGTCGGATCCTCAGCCCCGAGGAACTCCGGGTCGCGGACGGCCGCCTCATGGCCGACGACCTCGAGATCGACGTCGTCTATCGCCGCCTCGTCACCCGCGACCTCCTCGATCAACTCGAGCCCGGCGGCATCATGGAGCAGATCGCCGGTGATCGTCTGGCCTACATGGCCAACGGCTTCGAGGGCTACCTGCTCTGCCACAAGGGCCTCTTCGCCCTCTTGACCGACCCCGACCTCCGGCCCGAGGGCCTCGAGGCCTCCGAGGTCGAGACCATCGAGCGCTGCGTCCCCTGGACCCGGCTGCTCGAGGACCGGGCGGTCCGCATGGCTCCCGGCGAGGAGCCCCGGCCCCTCCTGCAGGAGGCCCGGGAGCGCCGCTCCGGGCTGGTACTGAAGCTCGCCCTGGGCTACGGCGGCCGGGACGTGATCCTGGGCTGGAACTGCTCCGAGACCGACTGGGATCGGCACCTGGTCGAGGCCCTCCGGTCCGGCCGGAGCTGGGTCCTCCAGCGCCGGGCGGCCATCCCCACCAGCGAACACCCGGTCTATCACGACGGTCGGGTCGAATTCCTGCCCCTGCAGTTCGACCTCGACCCCTACATCCTGATGGGCCGCCGGGGACACGGCCTGGGCGTCCGGCTCTCGTCGAGCGAGATCCTGAACGTCGCCTCCGGCGCGGGTTCGGCGGTTCCCGCCTTCGTCGTGAGCTGATCCGACCCGGTTCCCGAGCCCGGCCCCTCTCCGACCGAGAATTCTCAAGGTATTGCCAGCAAGTCACTTAGATCGAATCAGGGGCCTGAGTGGCGGAGAAATCAGGGTTCGGCCGACGATTCTCGGCCCCCCGATCCACCCAGGGGGCGATCAAGCCAAGGGTTTCTCCTGGTCGAAGACATGAGCGAGGCCGACCCCGCCCGCAGGCGCAAGCCGCGGGCGGGGTCGCGTCTTTCCCCTCCGGAGGGAGCCGAATTCAGGGACAATCCGCGGAAAGCGTGGAATGACCCGGATGGTCGCGTCCGTTATCATCGACGGAACATGACGCGTCCGCCCCGGCCCGATCCAGGGCGACGGACGGACCCTCGCCCGAAAACGAGACCTGATTCCCAACTCATCCCCCGACGACTCAAGGAACACACGATGAAGAAACTCGCGATCGCACTCGCCCTGGTTGCCGTCTTCGGCCTCAACGTCTCCGCCCAGGACTGCGGCGGCGGCGTCTGCACGGCCGGCACGATGGTCAAGAAGCAGGACGAGGCCAAGAAGGGCAGTTGTTCGTCGGAGGCCAAGCTGGCCTCCAAGCCGCAGGACGAGAAGAAGGCCCCCAAGACCGACGAGGTCATCAAGCGCGGCGCCTGCCACGGTGAGCTCTCCTCGGGCTGCAGCGACCTCGACGCCTACCTCGCCGCCGAGAAGGCCGCCGGCAAGGGCTGCGCCACCTCGAAGGCCAAGCTGGCCTCGATGACCAAGGCGAATCCCAAGCTCCCCGAGATCGCGACCCTCTACAAGAACGCCTGCAACGGCTGCGAGACCTCGGCCGCCAAGCTGGCCGCGATGAAGAAGGCCGCTCCCCAGGAGGAGCCGAAGGCGAAGAGCGACTGCGGTTCGACCTGCGAGTCCGGCGCCAAGGTCGTCAAGGCCGAGGCGAAGGGCGACTGCGGCTCGGCCTGCGACGCCGCCACCGTCGTGAAGGGCGCGACCAAGAGCGACTGCTGCGGCGACGCCGCGAAGGCCAAGCTCGCCAAGGCCGGCGAGGCCAAGAGCGACTGCGGCAGCTCCTGCCAGGATGAGGGCGCCAAGGTCGTGAAGGCCGAGGCCAAGAAGGGCTCGGGCTGCGACACCCTCGACGCCTACCTCGCCAGCGAGAAGGCCGCCGCCAAGGGCTGCGAGACCTCGAAGGCCAAGCTGGCCGCGATGACCAAGGCCAACCCGAAGCTGGCCGACATGGCCAAGCTCTACAAGAACGCCTGCAACGGCTGCGAGTCCTCC
>JBFIHP010000200.1:0-6389 GCA_041601735.1 Planctomycetota bacterium
CGTTGTTGGTCGGCGTCGAGGTGTGGAAGAGGCCGCTCACGGCGCTGAAGTCGGCCAGACCGAGGCCCATGCCGTCGCCGGCGACGGTCATGGTGGTCTGGTTGGACGCGAGCGCACCGGCGAGGAGGACGCGGTCGGGCTGGCCGTCGTCGTCGCCCTCGTCCTCGAGGGTGACGAAGAGACTGAGCGCCGCCGTCGTGTCGGGGAAGGCGCCGTTGCCGGTGCTCGCGGCATCGAAGACGGCCATCATGGTCGTGCCGAGCGTCATGCCGCTGTCGAGCGAGACCAGGTTGCCGCCGTCGATGACGAAGCGGCCGACGCCGACCGCGGAGCCGCCGAGATCGGCCCAGAGCTCGAAGTGGCCGCGACGATCCCCGCCGCCGGAGGCGAGCTCGACGAGGCCGACGTTCATGAGGGTCACGTCGGTCGCGGTGACCGCGGCGTCGATGGTCGGGAGATTGGCGAAGCCGGAGGCCATCGTCACGTTGATCAGCGTCTGCAGGTTCGTGTTCACGGCGCTGGGGGGGATGACGGCCGAGAGCAGCTCCAGCTGGAAGGGCGCCGGGTCGTTGTCGCGCGCGGGCTCGACCGTGACGAAGGCCCGGAAGTCGCCGTCCATGAAGTTCGCCGAGCTCGTGAGGTCGAGGGCGGGCGGGTCGATCATGAAGGGCGGGATGAAGTCGCTGACGAAATCGCCACCGGGGAAGTCGAAGCCCGGGCCGTCCGGGCCCCGCTGCGGCGCGATCATCGCGTCGTCGTCGCGTCCCGAGGAACCGCGGAAGGTCCCGAGGCTCCTCGGCGCACCATCGACCACGGCCCAGCCCTCGTAACGCAGCCCGGAGGCGAGCGGCGGCAGGTCGAGACCGGGGGCGAAGTTCGGCGTGGCGCCGCCGCCCTCGGTGAGGGCGGTCGCCGTCGAGGCGACGAACCAGACCCCGGCGTGGTCGTTCGGCGTCGCGTTCGAGACGTCGTCGGTCGGCGAGAGGAGCTGGTAGCTGCCGCTCACCTGCGAGAAGTCCTGCAGGCCGAGGAAGAAGCCGCCGCTGCCGTCGGATTGCGCGCAGGGAAAGCCCTGCCCCACCGCGACGCCGGTCGGCGAGAGGACGGCGCTCGTGCCGCTGATGATGCCCGCGAGGATGACGTTGCAGCTCGGCACCTGGTCGCGGTCGCCGGCCGGCTCGATCGTGAAGAAGAGGTGGCTCGATTCGGTGAGATAGGGGAAGTCCTCGCCGAGTTCGGTGCGCGACGGGCCGAACTCCGCGCTCGCGGCCGTGCCGTAGATGCGCGTGCGCTCCGGATTCCTGACGATCGCGCCCGGCCCGCTGCCGTCGACGACGAACTTGCCCGTGCTGACCGGAATGCCCTTCACGACGGCCCAGCCCTCGTAGTGGCCGCCCAGCGTCGTCGAGTCCGGGAGTCCGGTCAGGCTCAGGTTGTAGGCGAAGCGTCCGCGGCTGTCGCCGCCGCCGCAACCGGTCGAGATGACCAGGCTGAGGGCGACCATGGACGTGAAGACGAATCGTGCGATCTGGGGCAGCATTCTGGGTTCTCCTTCGGCGCCGATCCTATGTCACCCGCGGTACATCCGCCCGCCCGTCGCGATCGATCCAGGCGGCGTCGCCCCGGGCGGCGGCCAGCAGGCTCCGTGTATACGCCTCCCGCGGCGCGCTGAACAGGTCGGCTGCCGAACCGCGTTCGACGACGCGGCCCGCGCGCATGACCAGAAGGTCGTCGGCGCGGCCTTCGATCAGCCCGAGGTCGTGCGAGATGAGGACCAGCGCACGATCCCGGCTCCGGGCCGAGGTGAGCACGAGGTCGAGGACGTCGCGGGCCCGGTCGGCCTCGAGGCCGGCGCTGATCTCGTCGAGGACGATGAGATCCGGCTCGACGGCGAGGACCCGGGCGAGTGCGGCGCGACGGCGCTGGCCGCCCGAGACCTCCGCCGGGAAGCGCGCGACCAGCGAGCGATCGAGGCCGAGCTCGGCGATGAGGCCGGCCGCCCGCTCGGCCGCCTCGCTGCGCGACCAGAGGCCGTGGAAGACCGCGCCCTCCGCGACCGACTCGCCCAGGGTCATCCGCGGGTCGAGGCTCGAGGCCGGGTCCTGGAAGACGATCTGAAAGCGACGGCGAAGTCGCCGCAGCTCGCGCGGTCCGGGAGTCTCGCGCCGATCGGCGGAGGCGATGACCCGCCCCTCGAGGAGCACGCGACCGCGCTCGAGCCGCTCCATGGCCACCAGCGCGCGGGCGAGACTGGACTTGCCCGCGCCGGACTCGCCGACGATCGCCAGCACGCGGCCGCGCTCGATCCGGAGCTCGTCGATGCTCGCCACGGCGGCCGGCGCCCCCGGCGGACGCACGGCGAGGTCGCGAGCCTCGAGCAGGCACTTCGCGGTCACGAGGCGCGCTCCGCCGGGCCCTCGATGACGACCTCGCGGTCGGCGAGCGCCGTCACGATGCGACGATCGTGGGTGATGAAGAGGATGCCGAGGTCGAGTTCCTCGCGCAGCGAATCGAGCAGCGCGAGGATCCTGCCCTGAACGATGAGGTCGAGCGAGGAGGTCGGCTCGTCGGCGATGAGGAAGGCCGGTCGCCTGAGGAGCGCGCGCGCGATGACGATGCGCTGGAGTTCGCCGCCGGAGAAGGCCGTGACCAGATCGTCGCGACGCCGCTCGGGATCGGCGATGCCGACGCGCTCGAGCGCGGCCTGGCTGCGGGCGCGCGCCTCCTTCGGGTCGTGCGTGTCGAGCCGAGCCACCTCGTCGAGCTGCGCGCCGATCGTGAAGTTCGGATCGAGGGCGAGCGCCGGCTCCTGGAAGATCATGCCGACGAGCGAGCCGCGCGACCCGGCGATCGACCGGCCGTCCGAGCAGTAGGCGCGGCCGCGGCTCAGGACCAGACCGGGCGGCAGGAGATCGAGGATGGCGAGCGCGGCGCTGGTCTTGCCGGCGCCCGAGGGTCCGGTCAGGACGACGATCTCGCCGCGCGCGAGCTCGAAGCCGAGGCCGCGCAGGATGACGACGTCGGCCAGTCCGCGCCCGGAGCGGGCACGAATCTCGAGATCCTCCACGACGAGCTTCATGACGGGACGATAACCGATCCCCCGGCTCCGGGCGCGGTCGATTCTCCGGAGACGCTCGCGAAGCGCGCGGCGGCGAGCAGCCCACGCGTGGCCTCCGCCTCGGGCTCGCGGAGGAGAGCCTCGGTCGGCCGGCACTCGACGATGCGCCCGCGATCGAGCACCGCGGTTCGCCCCGCGAGCCTTCTCACCACCGCGAGGTCGTGCGAGACGAAGACCGCCGCGAGCCCCCGCGAGACGATGAGTCCTTCCAGGAGCTCGAGGATCTGCGCCTGCACCGAGACGTCGAGCGCCGAGGTGGCCTCGTCCAGGAGGAGAAGCGCCGGCTCCGCCGCGAGGGCGCGGGCGATGGCGACGCGCTGGCGCTGGCCGCCGGAGAGCTGATGGGGCAGCCGGTCCTCGAGTTCGACGCCGATGCCGACCTCGCGGAGCAGCTCGCGCACGCGCGCCGCGGACTTCGCCTCGTCCTCGCGGAGACCCTCGCGAACCGACCGCATGACCGACCAGCGTGGATCGAGCGCGGCGAGCGGATCCTGGAAGACCATCTGCGCGCGGTCGGCGAGGTCGCCGAGCCGCCGCCGATCCCCGGGCGCGAAGCGCCGCCCCGCGACCTCCACGAGGCCGCGGCTGATCGGCGCGAGGCCCAGCAGCGCGCGGAGCGCCGTCGTCTTGCCGCTGCCGCTCGAGCCCACGAGGGCCAGCACCTCGCCCCGCGCCACCTCGATCGAGAAGTCGCGCAGCACCTCGGTCGCCCCGTAGGCGACCGCCACGCCCGCCATCCTCAGCACCCTCATGACGCCCCCATACGGTGCCAGGCACTTTCCGCCGCAAAAACCGGCAAACCGGTGCCACCCTCATCGCGCTCCAAGGTCCGGTGAGGGTGGCACCGAATGTAGGGAATTCCCGGCGGAATGTGCCTGGCACCGGATGATGGAGATTTGCGGCGGAAAGTGCCTGGCACCGTATGGGAGATGATCATCGGGGGGGCTCCGTGACGGGACAGGCGAGCGAGCGGTCGGCGGCGAGGGGGACGAGCGGCGGGTCGCGGTCGAGGCAGTCCTCGCGGGCGAAGGGGCAGCGCGGCGCGAAGGCGCAGCCCCGGCCGAGTTCGTCGAGGCGCGGGGGCGAGCCGCCGATCGGCGCCTTCTTCTCGAGCGGGCCGTCGAGCCGCGGGCGGGCCGCGAGCAGGGCGCGGCCGTAGGGATGGAGCGGTCCGGCGAAGAAGTCGGGAGCCCTCGCCGACTCGACCACGCGACCGGCGTACATGAGGGCGACGCGGTCCGCGATGCGTTCGACGACGCCGAGATCGTGCGAGATGAAGACGACGGTCAGGCCGCGCTCGCGACGGAGCCGATCCAGGAGATCGACGATGCGCGCCTGCGTGGCGACGTCGAGCGCCGTCGTCGGCTCGTCGGCGACGATCAGGGCCGGGTCGAGGGCGATCGCCATGGCAATCATCACCCGCTGCTTCTGGCCGCCCGAGAGCCGGTGGGGATGACTGGCCGCGATCCGCCCGACATCGTCGAGACCGCATTCGGCGAGGAGCTCGAGCGCGCGGCGCCTCGCCTGCTTCCGGTCGAGACCGCCGCGAACGCGCAGGAGTTCGACGAGTCCCGAGCCGACCCGGTGGTGGGGATTGAGGGCCGCGCCGGGGTCCTGGAAGATCGCGCCGAGCCGCCGGCCGAGAAGTTCGCGCCGGGCCCGCGGATCGAGATCCTCGAGATCGCGGCCCTCGAGCAGGACCCTCCCCGCGCGCCGCTCGAGACCCTCGTCGAGGAGGCCGAGGAGCGCGAGTCCGGTGAGGCTCTTGCCGCTGCCGCTCTCGCCCACGAGCGCGAGGGTCTCGCCGCGATCGACCTCGAGGTCGACGCCGCGGAGGATCTCTCCTCCCCCGCCGCCGCGCCGCCCGAGCCTGAGATCCTCGATGCGCAGGAGCGGGCTCATCGCCTCTCCTCCCGCGGATCGAGGAGATCGCGCAGGCCGTCGCCGAGGAAGTTCAACGCGAGCAGCGAGGTCGAGAGCAGCAGCGCCGGAAAGAAGAGCATCCAGGGGTACTCGCGGAAGAGCGAGGCGCCCTCGGCGAGCAGCGAGCCCCAGCTCGCCGCCGGGGGCTGCACCCCGAGGCCGAGGAAGCTCAGGAAGGACTCCTCGATCCTGACCCGCGGCACGGTGAGCGTGCCGTAGACGATGATCGAGCCCGACGCGTTGGGCAGGACGTGACGGAAGAGAACCACGAGCGGGGAGACACCGGCGAGGCGCGCGGCCAGCACGAAGTCGCGCTGCTTCAGTCCCGCGACCTCGGCGCGCACGATCCGCGCCATCGTCAGCCAGGAGATGGCGCCCAGCCCGATGAAGACGTTCACCAGCGAGCGCCCGAACCAGACCATGAGGATGATGACGAAGAACATGTAGGGCAGGCCGTAGAGCACGTCCACGAACCGCATCATCACCCGATCCGTGCGCCCCCCGATGAAGCCCGAGAGCGCGCCGTAGAGCACGCCGATCACCAGCGAGACCAACGTGGCGACCACGCCGACGAGGAGCGAGATGCGCCCGCCGGCGCAGCTCCGCGCGAGCAGGTCACGGCCCTCGTAGTCGGTGCCGAAGGGGTGGGCGAGCGAGGGCCCGGTCGGACCGAGCGCCAGGTTCTGCCGGTCGGGATCGACGTCGGCGAGCGCCGGCACGAGCAGCACGGCCAGCGTGACGAGCAGGAGCGTCAGGAGGCCGAGCGAGGCCCCGCGATGCTCGAGGAATCGCCTGCCGGCCGCCCTCATCGCGTCTCCCCCGCCCGGGGATCGATCAGGACGAGCGCGAGATCCGAGAGGATGTTCAGGGCGATCAGGATCGCCGAGTAGACGATGACCGCGCCCATCACCATCGTGTAGTCGCGGTTGAAGGCGGCGTCGATCAGGGTGTTGCCGAGTCCGGGAATGTCGAAGACCCGCTCGATCACGACCGAACCGACGGCGAGCCCCGCCATCGCCGGGCCGAGCCAGGCCACGAGCGGCGTGAGCGCGGCCGGCAGCGCGTGCCTCAGCAGGACGCGGGTCTCGGAGAAGCCCCGGGCCCGCGCCGCGCGGACGAAGTCGCGGCCGAGCGCCTCGACCAGTCCCGAGCGCACCATGCGCGCCACGATGGCGATGTAGAGCGCGCTCATCGCGAGCACCGGGAGGACCATGCTCGCGGGCCCGACCCAGCGCGACTCGGGGAAGAGTCCGAACTCGATCGCGAAGAGCCGGTGGATTTCGCCAAGGAGGTTTTCCCATTCCTGAAAACGAATTGCATCGCCTGTCACAACGCCAGCAAGTCGAAG
>JBFIHP010000201.1:0-6386 GCA_041601735.1 Planctomycetota bacterium
CGCTTCGGCAACTTCACCGCCGTCGACGATCTCAGCCTGCGCATCCCGAGAGGTTCGATCTACGGCTTCCTCGGCCCGAACGGCGCCGGCAAGACGACCACCATCCGCATGGTGATGAGCATCATCTACCCCGACTCCGGTCGCATCGAGGTGCTCGGCCAGCCGCGCGCGGAGGACGTCAAGGACCGCCTGGGCTACCTGCCCGAGGAGAAGGGTCTCTACAAGAAGATGCGCGCCGGCGAGATCATCACCTACTTCGGCCGGCTGAAGGGCATGTCGCGGGCGGCCGCGAAGACACGGGCCCGTGACCTGCTCGAACGCTACGGATTGCCCGACTGGTTCGACACGCGCTGCGAGTCGCTCTCGAAGGGCATGGGCCAGAAGGTGCAGATCATGGCCTCCATCGTCCACGATCCCGAGCTCGTCATCTTCGACGAGCCCTTCTCCGGTCTCGACCCGGTCAACGTCGAGCTGATGCGCGAGCTCATCCTCGACCTGAAGCGCCAGGGCAAGACGGTGATCTTCTCGACCCACGTGATGGAGCAGGCCGAGCAGATCTGCGACTTCATCTTCCTGATCGATCACGGCAAGAAGGTCCTCGACGGCCCGCTCTCCGAGGTCCGCAAGGGCGGCGGTGATTCGATCCAGATCGACTACGACGGCGACGGTGCGCTGCTGCGAGACCTGCCGGGCGTCACCCGCGTGAACGACGCCGGCAAGACGGCCGAGGTCTTCCTCGAACCCGACACCGACCCGCAGGAGATCCTGCAAGCCCTGGTGGGTCGGCTCACGATCCGCCGCTTCGACCTGAGCGAGCCCTCGCTCCACGAGATCTTCGTCCGCTCCGTGAGGAAGATGCGATGACCAAGGCCATCCTCGTCGCCCTGCGCGAGTACCACGAGAACCTGCGCACGAAGACCTTCTGGCTGGGCATCTTCTTCTTTCCGATCGTCCTTCTGCTCTCGATCGCCATTCCGAAGTGGCTCGAGGGTCAAAAGGAGGTCCGCCGCTTCAGCGTGGTCGATCGCACCGGCTGGCTCGCGAGCAAGGTGCTCGAGGACGCCAACCTCCCCGACCTCGAGGCGATCCTCCGCGACGTGCGGCGCAAGGCCGCGAGCGGCGAGATCGACGAGGCCTGGCCCGGCGAGGTGAAGGCTCTCGCCGTCGCTCTGGTGGACTTCCCCGACGAGAAGATCCGCGAGATGGCGCGCGCCCTCGCCCAGGCCCAGGACGTCCTCGCCCTTCACCCCGATGCCCTCGATTCCCTGCCCCCGGCGCTCCGGCAGAAGGTCGAGAACGATCTCAGGGAATTCCGCTCCTGGTGGCGCGGCCTCTCCTCGGAGGACGCCCGCGGGCTGGAATCGGTCGAGCTGGCCCGGCAGAAGTACGAGTACGTCCCCGTTCCGGAGTCGGCCGAGGACCCCCGGGCCTGGGCCGAGGCCGCGATCGCGAGAGGCGATCTCTTCGGCTGGTTCGAGATCGAGGGCGATCCGGTCTCCGGGGAAGGTCGCTTCCTCTACCACACGCGTAACCTGACCGACGGCAACCTGAAGAACTGGTTCCAGCGCCACGTGAACGACGTGGTGCAGACCCGCCGCTTCCTCGCCCAGCAGATCAGCGAGGACGTCGTCCGCAGGATCCAGGCGCCGCTCGTCTTCGCCGAGACCATCACCGGCAAGGACGGCAAGACCCGAACGGCGGAGACCCGCGACAAGGCCGGGCAGTTCCTGCCGGTGGCCTTCGTCTACCTCCTCTGGCTGTCCGTCTTCATGGTGGCGCAGATGCTGCTCACCAACACCATCGAGGAGAAGTCGAATCGCACCATCGAGGTGCTGCTCTCCTCGGTGTCGCCGCTCCAGCTCATGGGGGGCAAGATCGCCGGCATCGCCGCGACCGGGCTCACGGTCGTCTCCAGCTGGCTGGTCTTCTTCCTCCTGATCGTCAAGGTCGGCCTGCCTCTGTTCGACATTCGCCCGCCCTTCGATCTCGGCCCGCTCCTCGCCAACCCGCTCTACATCGGCTCCTTCATCGCCTACTTCCTGCTCGGCTACCTGCTCTACGCGGGAATCCTCGTGGGCATCGGCTCGGTCTGCAACAGCCTGAAGGAGGCCCAGAACCTGATGATGCCGGTGAGCGTCATGCTCATGCTGCCGCTCTTCGCCATGTTTCCGGTGGTGAACGACCCGAACTCGGCGCTGGCCCGGGTGTTGAGCTACATCCCCACGCTGACGCCCTTCATCATGATGAATCGGGCGGCGGGGCCGCCCTCGACCACGGACTACATCTTCACGACGGTCCTGCTGCTGGTCACGATCGTCCTGGTCTTCTGGGCCGCGGCGAAAGTCTTCCGGATCGGCATCCTGATGACCGGAAAGCCGCCCCGGGTCGGCGAGATCCTCCGCTGGATCCGCGCGCCGATCGGCTCCATCCCGGCTCGCGGCGACGACTGAATTGCCGACCGGGTCAGAGGCTGCGCGGCAGTCGGATGCGCCCGTCGAGATAGCGACGCGTCCGTCCCGCCACCTCGACCCGACCCTCGCGCAGTCGGCAGTGGATCTCGCCGCCGCGAGCCGAGAGCTGCGCCGCGCTCATCTCCCTCCTGCCGAGCCGTTCGCCCCAGAAGGGAGCCAACACGCAGTGCGCGGAGCCCGTGGCCGGGTCCTCCGGCACGCCGACCCTCGGGCCGAAGAAGCGCGAGACGAAGTCCACCTCCCGCCCCGGCGCGGTGATCACGATGCCGCGGTGTTCGAAGCGCGCGAGCGCTCTCATGTCGGGTCGGCAGTCGCGAACGGCGTCCTCGTCCGCCACCACGAGGACGAGATCGCCGCCGCCCTCGAGCGCCTCCTTCACGGTGAGGCCCAGGGCATCCTCGATACCGACGGGGATGTCCGTCGGCAGGGGCTTCAGCTCGGGGCCGTCGAGCACCAGAAGATCGCCCTCGCGGGTCACGGAGAGCGGTCCCGCCGCCGAGTGGAAGCGGATCTGCTCGGCCTCCCCGGCCCCGGCGTCGAGCAGCATGCGCGCGGCGGCGATCGTCGCGTGCCCGCAGAAGCCGACCTCCTCGGTCGGAGTGAACCAGCGGATGTGGAAGTCATTCTCCATCGGCACGGTGAAGGCCGTCTCCGACAGGTTGTTCTCGGCCGCCACCGCTTGCATCAGCGCCTTGGGCAGCCAGGAGGCGAGCGGCACGACCGCGGCGGGATTGCCGCGGAAGACCTGCGTGGCAAAGACGTCGATCTGCTGCATCTCGAGCTCGATGAACTCCGAGCCGCGCTCGAGCACGAGCCGGGCGATGACCTCGCCGTCGAGACCGGACTCCGCCAGGAAGACCCGCCACGCGCCCTCCGTCGAGCCGAAGACCGCGGCCGTGAGATGCTCCAGGCCGAAGCGATCGGCTCCGCTCCGGCGCTTCAGATCGATCATCTGTTCGAAGAGGTCCTTCAATTCCGGGCTGAAGGCCAGCCCCAGCCCCTCCTCGGCCTCGCCCCCGCGCGGCATGGTGCTCATGAGCCGCAGCACGAGCCCGTCCACGTCCACGGCGCAGTCCTCCTCGAGGACGCGACGGATCGACGGAGTGAGCTGCTCGAGGGTCGCGAGCGCCACGTGCGCGAGTCCGACGTAGCCGAGCGCCGACAGCCCGGCGAGCTCCTTGGCTCGATCCATCACCGGCTTCAGATCTTCCTGCGGCATGGCGACCTCCGCCCGAAGGCTACCGCTCCGCCGCCCGCCGCGAAAGCCGGGCGAATGGCCGCAGCGAGGCAGGTCGGCTGAAGCCGGCCCGACCTGCGCCTGGCGCCGGTCGCACCATCGTCGGATCCCCGTCGTCCGGGCGGAAGAAGGGCCGGCCTGTCAGGCCGGCGCTCCTGTTGCCGGCCGGGCTCAGTCCTTCTGGCGGCGGCGCGAAAGGAGCGCCGCTCTGACGGAGCGGCCTTCCCGGCTCCACGCGCACCGAAGGCCGGCCTGTCGGGCCGGCGCTCCATGAGCTACTTGATGGCGACGATGTAGGCGATCCAGCCGGGCTGGTTCTCGACCGAGCGACGCGGGACGTACTCGCCGGTGCCCTCGTCGTCCTCGTCGTCGATCTCCCAGCAGACCTCGACGTGGTTGAAGCCGACCTCGTTCAGGGCCTCGGTGATCTCGATCGGGGTCCAGAGGCGCCAGTCGTAGGTGAAGGCGCAGTCCATGCGGGGGCCGCGCTTGAACTCGAAGTGGATGTGGTTGACGACGTTGTTGTCGATCGGATTGAACTTCGCCTGGTCCCAGACGTAGGTGAAGCCCTTCACCTTGCGCTTCTCCTCGAGCACGACCTGGGCGTCGGAACCGCCGTAGCAGTCGAGCACGAAGATGCCCTCGTCATTCAACGACCGGCGGACGCAGTCGAAGTAGTGAACGAGCGTGGCCCGTTCCTTGAAGATGAAGTAGCTGAAGTTCATCGCGCAGCAGACGTCGAACTTGCGCTTGGTCACGCTCAGGACGTCCTTCTTCATCAGCGTGACCTTGTCGGCGTCCTCGCCGAGCTTGGAGAGGTTGTTCTCCTCGGCCCAGGCCAGGGTCTCCTCGCAGAGGTCGAGCCCCACGGCCTGCCGTCCTGGATGCGCCTTCACCCATTGCGAGCAGGCGAGCGCGGTGCCGCAGAAGTCCTCGCGGAGAGTGACCGGCTTGCGGCCGCGGACGCGCTCGAAGGTCGTGGTGACGAACTCCTCCTCGTGCTCCACGTTCTGGACCGAGAGCTGATAGAGGACATGTTTGTCGGCGGTCGCGGCGGTGAGCGAGGGCGTCTTCGCCGGGCCCTTCTTCGCGGTCTTCTTCTTCTTCTTGGCCATGTTCAGCTCTTGCGCTCGAGGGTGATGAAGCTCATGGGACAGGGGTTCTTCTCGTCCGCCTCCCGGCGGCGGCGCGCGGTCTCACGCCAGTCGTCGGCATCGAGGTCCGGAAACCAGACGTCGCCGGGGAAGCGACCGTGGACCCGGGTCAGCTCGATGCGCGAGGCCATCGGCAGGAAGATGCGGTAGATCTCGGCTCCGCCGATGATGCAGATCTCCTCGCGATCCTGGAAGCGCCGGGCGACCTCGTCGGGAGAATGGAGGACGGTCACGCCCTCGGCCGCGAAGTCGCGATCGCGGGTCAGGACGACGTTGTCGCGGCCCGGAAGGGGACGCCCGATCGACGCCCAGGTCTTGCGCCCCATCACGATCGGCTTGCCCATGGTCAGCTTCTTGAAGTGGGCGAGATCGGCCGGCAGCCGCCAGGGCAACTCGCCCCCGTTGCCGATGAGGTTCGCCTCGTCCATCGCGACCACGAGCGTGAGCAGCATCGCCACCTCAGACCGAGATCGGCGCCTTGATCGCCGGATGAGAGCGATAGTCGAGGATCTCGATGTCCTCGTACGAGAAGGCGTCGATGTCCTTCAGCTCCGGGTTCAGATGGAGACGGGGCAACGGCAGCGGCTCGCGCGAGAGCTGGAGTTCGGCCTGCTCGACATGGTTCAGGTAGAGGTGGACGTCGCCGAAGCTGTGGACGAATTCGCCGGGCTCGAGGCCCGTGACCTGCGCCATCATGGCGGTCAGGAGCGCATAGGAGGCGATGTTGAAGGGCACGCCCAGGAAGACGTCGGCGCTGCGCTGATAGAGATGGCAGGAGAGCCGACCGTCCTGTACGTGGAACTGGAAGAAGGCGTGGCAGGGCATGAGCGCCATCTCGTCCAGCTGCCCGACGTTCCAGGCCGAGACGATGATCCGCCGGCTCTCCGGCTGATTCCGGATCATCCCCACGGCCTGCTTGATCTGATCGATTCGCTCGCCCGAGGGGGCGGGCCAGCTTCGCCACTGCACGCCGTAGACCGGCCCGAGCTCGCCCGACTCGTCGGCCCACTCGTTCCAGATGCGCACCCCGTTCTCCTGCAGGTAGCGCACGTTGGTCTCGCCCTTCAGGAACCAGAGCAGCTCGTGGATGATCGCGGGGAAGTGGAGCTTCTTGGTGGTGACGGCCGGAAAGCCCTCGGCCAGATCGAAGCGCATCTGATGACCGAAGAGCCCGAGCGTGCCGGTGCCCGTCCGGTCGTCGCGGCGCTTGCCCTCGCGGCGCACTTTCTCGAGGAGTTCCAGGTACTGTCGCATCTCGTCCTGCCGGGGTTCCCCTGCAGGTTACCCAGCGGCGGGGACGGGCGCGAGGGGCTCTCCGGTACGCCTCGGGCCGCACAGGAGCGCCGCTCGGACAGAGCGGCCTCCTTCGGGTTCGCGAGCCTTCGTTGCCGGCCTGTCGGGCCGGCGCTCCTCGGCGGCGCCGCCGCGCCCGCGTGAGCGGCTGCCCGGGCAGGGAGCCTCAGAACATGCGCGCGCCACGGACGCCGGTCACGACGGCGCGTTTCGACAACCGGTACTTGCCCG
>JBFIHP010000202.1:0-6330 GCA_041601735.1 Planctomycetota bacterium
CGCCGGGCCCGGCATCGCCGGGAGAGGCTGACATGACCAGGAAGTTCCACGAGATCGCTTTCACGGCGGAGGTCCTCGCGGCTCAGGCGGAGGGCTACGGTCGGGCCCGGCCCGTCGAGGGGATCGGCCCCGAGGACGAGCTGGGCGGAGTCGAGCGCGACTTCATCGCGGCGCGTGACTCCTTCTACCTCGCGACCGTCTCATCGACCGGCTGGCCCCATCTCCAGCATCGCGGCGGCGAGACCGGTTTCCTCCGCCTGCTGGATGCCCGGCGTCTGGCCTTCGCGGATCTGAGCGGGAATCGTCAGCTCGTGAGCACCGGGAATATCCGGGGCGAGAGCCGTGTTGCCCTGTTCCTGATGGACTACCCTGGTCGCCGGCGCCTGAAGATCCTCGGTCGCGCCGAGATCCGCCCCGCCGACGATCCGGATCTCCTGCGGGAATTCGGAGCTGACAGACCGGCCGGGACGGAGCGATTCATCGTGATCGAGATCGTCGCCCACGACTGGAACTGTCCCAAGCACATCCGGCCGCGTTTCAGCGCGGCGGAGGTTGCGGATCACACGGCGAGACTCCGGCAGAGGATCGCCGCACTGGAAGACGAGATCGCCGGGCTCAGGGCAGCCGGCCCGGGCCGATCGGGTAGAGACCGAGACGAGAACTGAAAGGAAGCGAACTCATGGACACCTTCGACGCGATCCAGAGCCGACGCGCGGTGAAGCACTATGACCCCGAACACCGGATGACCGAGGCCGAGATCGAGAAGCTGTTCGGCCTCGCGATGCTCTCGCCGACCTCCTTCAACATCCAGAACTGGCGCTTCGTGGTCGTCACCGACCCGCAGCAGCGCGAGAAGATCCGCGCGGCCGCCTGGGATCAGGCCCAGGTCACCGAGGCCTCGATCGTGGTCCTGCTCTGCGCCGATCTCCAGGCCCATGCGAAGGACCCCGCCCGCTACTGGAAGGATGCCCCGGCCGAGGCCCGGGACACGCTCGTGCCGATGATCGGCAAGTTCTACGACGATCACGACCAGCTGCAGCGAGACGAGGCCATGCGCTCCTGCGGCATCGCGGGTCAGACCATCATGCTGGCGGCCCGGGCGATGGGGCTCGACAGCTGTCCCATGATCGGCTTCGATCCGGCCGCGGTCGCCGAGATCATCGGTCTGCCGGAGGATCACGTCATCGGTTTCATGATCACGGTCGGCAAGGCCGCGAAGCCGGCCTGGCCGCGACCGGGGCAGCTGCCGATGACGGAGGTCGTCCTGCGGGATCGATTCTGAGCGGGCGCCCGCGATCCGGAAGGAGGGCGACGATGTCGTACCGTGACGCCATCAGCGGGTCCGGCGCCGCCGCGCGAGCGGCGGCATGAGCGGTCGCGGCCGGGAGGCGAAGCCATCGAGATGGGCCCTCGTCTTCGAGGGGCAGCTGCTCCAGGTCGCGATCCTCCTCGGACTCCTGCTCGGCGTCGCCGCGCTGCGCGCCCGGCTGCCCGGGATGGGGCGGGGGGAGATCCTCGGGCTGTCGAGCGACCTCTGGTTCGCGATCGGCCTCGTCGGGCCGATCCTCCATCAGGCCTGGGTCTTCCTCTGGTGGCGGAGCGCGCTTCACCTCGACTGGCCGCACGCGCTCTTCGGCGCCTCCGCCTTTCCGATCTACCGCGCGGGCTTTCTCCTCTTCGCCGTCTGGCGCGTCGCCCCGGTCTTCCTGCTCGCGGTCGCGAACGCGGGCAGCCTCGACATCGACCCGACCGCGGCCCGCCTCCTCGCCGGAGCGATGGTCGTGCCGGTCGCCTGGCTCGTCTGGTCGATCGCGCGCCACTTCGGCATCACCCGCGCCCTCGGCGGCGACCACTTCTTCGCGAGGTACCGCTCGCTGCCGCTCTGCCGCGCCGGCATCTTCAGGGCAGTACCCCACGCGATGTACACGGTCGGCTTCCTCGCCCTGTGGATCCCCGCCCTGGTCTGGCGTTCCGAGGCCGCGCTCGTCCTCGCCGCCTTCAACCACATCGGCATCTGGGCGCACTGGTTCGCCACCGAGAAGCCCGACCTGAGACGTCTCCATGAGAGCGACTCCAGGCCGGCCTGATCGACCGCGCGTCAGGAATCGAATAGTCCCCGAGTCCGGTGCCTGCCGGTCTCACGATCCAGGTCGGCGCGAGATCGACCCAAGTCCACGGCTGCTTTCCCCTTCCGGGGGTCGGGCTCGCGGCGCCTCTCTCGACTGCGACGATTTGCCCGCGAGAGTGGCGGAGATCGGACTTGCTCGCCCCGCGAGCCGCGCCCTAGGCTGAATCGCGTCTCACCCTCTCCGATCAGGAGTTCCGGCCATGCGTCACCTATTTCCCGGCCTGGTTTTCGGCCTCTTCGTCACGGCCGCGCTCTTCGGTCAGCTGACGCCGGCCTACACGCTCCATGGCGCCGCCGCGGATACCTTCGGCTACCACGTCGCGGTCATCGGCGACGTCAACGCCGACGGGCGAGTCGACTTCGCCGTCGGCGCGGGAGGCGACGACACCAACGGAGTCGATGCCGGCGCGGTGCACGTCTGCAGCGGGCTCGACGGTTCCGTGCTGTTCAGCCTCTACGGCAACGGCCCCGGCATCCAGCTCGGTTCAGCGCCGATCGCGGCCGCAGGTGATGTCGATCTCGACGGAGTCCCCGACCTCATCGTCGGCTCGCAACTCGAGAGCAACTCCGCTCCAGGAGCCGGTGCGGCCCATGTCTTCTCAGGCTTCGACGGTTCGATCATCTACACCTTCAACGGGAGCATCACGAACGCGTTCTTCGGCGGCGCCGTCGACGGCGCGGGTGACGTCAACGGCGACGGCTATCCGGACCTCATCGTCGGGGCTTCGAGTGCCTGGGTGAACGGCGCGGATTCCGGCCGTGCCCGGGTCTTCTCCGGCTTCGACGGTTCGACCCTCTACACCTTCAACGGCGCTTCGGCCTACGATGGACTCGGCGTTTCGGTCGGCGGGCTCGGGGACGTGAACGCCGACGGCCATGACGACGTTGCCGTCGGCATCTTCAAGGGCGATGGAGTGATCACCGATTGCGGCGTCGTCCGGGTCTACTCCGGTGTCAACGGGTCGATCCTCTACGAGGTCTACGGCAGCGCTGCGGGCAACCATTTCGCCAGATCTCTCGCGGGCGGCGGCGACCTGAACGGTGACGGCGTACCCGATCTCCTCGTCGGCGCCAAGAACAACGGCGAGAACGGTGTGCTCGCGGGCAAGATCTACGCCTACTCGGGTGGCGACGGATCGCTCCTCTACTCCCGCCTCGGCGATCACATCGGCGATCAACTCGGCACCGCCTTGAGCTTCGCCGGCGACATGGACGGGGACGGCCATGACGATTTCGTCGCGGGCGCACCCTATGACGACGCCGGCTTCGCCAACAACGGCAGCGCCCGGGCCTACTCGGGCAGCGACGGTTCGACGATCGGCACGGTGACGGGGAGCGGCGCCGGCGACCTCTTCGGTCTCACCGTCTCCGGCGGCGGCGACATGGACGGCGACGGCTTCGACGACCTGATCGTGGGTGCTCCGCTCGATGACGACTTCGGTATCAGTTCGGGAAGCGCGACGGTCTTCCTCGCTCCGACCTATCCGGCCCTCAAGTACCACACCGATACCGGCTTTCCGCACGGGATCGATCTGGACTGGCTCCCAGACGGCGGCGATCCGAACTCGGTCACCGGGACCCTCGCCTGTAGCGGGGCGACCCCCGGAGGCCTCGGTCTCTACGGGGTGAGTCTGGCGCGGATCGATTACCTGGTCTTCGGCTACCTGCCTCTGCTCATCGCCGACGACCCGATCAACCTGCTCCAGAGCGGCAACTTCGGCTTCGATCTGCTCGGCGAGTTGAGCGTCCCGAACGTCACGAGGCAGCACGGCTTCCTGGCCGGCTCGCTCGTCCACATCCAGTTCTTCGAGACCAGCCCGATCATCGCGTCCTCGCCGGGTGTCCGACTCCTTCTGGTGCCCTGATCGAAGCCGCGCCTTCCGACCGGCAATCGACTTCCGGGCTTCGTTCGGGAGGAGGGCCGAGTCGGTCCTAAGTGAGGCGAAACGCGGATCTTGTCGTTTCGGTTTCACGCTCATCCTGGCGTAATGATGGCCGCAGGACGGCGGTGTAGGCTTCAATTCGTTGACAGCGCCGTCTCGATAAGCGGAGACTGTCGGCTTCGAGCGGCTCATCGAGCCGCGTCTCAGGTTCGAGGAGCGCCCGAGGGGTCATGCGAATCCTCCTGGTCGAAGACAGCGAGCGCCTGGTCCGATCCCTGAAGAACGGATTCCGGCAATCGGGTTTCGCCGTCGATGCGGTCGGCGACGGCAAGAAGGGCTTCTCCTACGCTCGCCTGAACCCCTACGACGTCATCGTTCTCGACCTGATGCTGCCCGAGATGGACGGCATGACGGTCCTGGCGCGCCTGCGCGCGGAGGGCATCGACACACCGATCCTCATCCTGACCGCGCGCGACGGCGTCGATGACCGGGTCGCCGGATTGCGCGAGGGCGCGGACGACTACCTGGTGAAGCCCTTCGCCTTCGACGAACTGCTCGCCCGGGTCGAGGCCCTGGCGAGACGGAGCAGCGGCCGGGCCGCCTCCAAGATCGAGATCGGCGAGCTCGTCATCGACACGGGCGCGCGCAGCGTGACCCATGGCGGAAGGGAAGTCTCGCTCTCCGCGCGCGAGTATGCCCTGCTCCTGGTCCTCGCCGAGAGGAAGGGGAAGACCGTCTCGCGGATCGAGATCGAGGACCGCCTCTACGGCGAGGACAACTTCCCCATGAGCAACGCCGTGCCCTCGGCGATCTGCATCCTCCGGTCACGTCTCGCCGAGGCCGGCGGCGACGAGTTGATCCACACGCGACGAGGACTCGGATACATGATCGCCGAGGTGGCGCCGTGAGATCGATCCGCTGGGAGATGTCGTTCTGGCTCCTCCTGGGCGTCACGGCGACCATGGTCGCGCTCGGCTGGGTGATCCTCGACCGCGCCCGCGCGAGCCTCACCAGCGAGTTCGATCGCGTCCTCGCCGCCAAGGTCGTCACCCTCGCGACCTTCCTCGAGGAGGACGAGGAGGGGCTCGACTTCGAGTACGACCCCCGCGCCATGCCGGAGTTCGCGCCGGGCGCGAACTCGCAGTACTTCGAGATCAGCGTCGCCGAGGACGAGGTCGTCGCGCGCTCGCCGAGCCTTCTCGACGGACGCATCGCGCGACCCCCCGGTGACATCCGGGAGCCGATCGTCTGGGACCTCGATCTGCCGGACGGCCGGGCCGGACGGGCGATCGCCGTCGTGCTGCGCGCCGGCCCGATCGAGGAGGAGGACGAGGATGGCGAGGATGGCGTGGAGGTCGCGGACGCGGAGGGCTTCGGGCCGATTCCGGAGCCCCTGGTCATCGTGGCGAGGGACCGGCGACCGCTCCAGAGCGCGATCGACGAGCTCGTGCGCGCGATCTTCGGCGCGGGTCTCGCCGCCCTCCTGGCCGTCGTTCTGATCGTCGCCCTCGCCGTGCGCCGCGGCCTCGCGCCGCTGATCCGTCTGGGCGACCGCGTGGACGACATCGACGTCGCGACCCTGTCGGTGCCCCTGCCCGTGGACGACCAGCCCCGCGAGCTGCGGCCGCTCTCGGCGAAGCTCAACGAGCTGCTCGAGCGCCTCGACGCTTCCTTTCGTCGGGAGCGCCGCATGAGCGCCAACATGGCGCACGAGCTTCGCGCACCGATCGCCGAGATCCTGAGCGCCGCCGACGTGGCGGCGCGCTGGCCCGACGATCCCGAGTTGACGGTCGATGCCGTCCAGACCGCGCGCGAGGTGTCGGCCGAGATGGGCCGCATCGTCGATGCCTTGCTGCGGCTCTCGCGCGCCCAGATCGGCACCGACGAGCTCGAACTCGTTCCCGTCGATCTCGAGGAGGTCGTCGCGGACTGCTGGCGGCGCCACCGGGACGAGATCGCCGCGAAGCGACTCTCGCTCTCGATCGAGCCGAGCACCGGAGAGGAGGCCTGCACCCTCCTCGGGGATCAGGTCCTCGTCGAGCTCGTCGTGAAGAACCTCGTGGACAACGCCGTCGCGCACACGCCCGCGGGCGGTCGCCTGAGCTCGCGCGTCGAACGTCGCGGCGAACTCCTGTTCTGGGAGCTCGCGAACGCGCCGGTCGATCTCGATCCGATCGACCTCGACCGCATGTGGGAGCCCCTCTGGACCCGCGAGCCCTCCCGGTCCGGACGGTCCCGGCCCTTCTCGTCGCCGCGCTCGGGGCGGCCGCTGCCCCGGCCTCGGCCACCTGGTCGGTCGTGGCGGTCGACGTGCAGACC
>JBFIHP010000203.1:0-6312 GCA_041601735.1 Planctomycetota bacterium
ATGATCTCGAGGGTCGAGTTGTGGGTCGGACTCTTCTCGGCCGCGGCGCCGGGACGACGACGGTACTTCAGGACGAAGGCCGTCCCCACCGCGATGATGAGGAGGAAGAAGATCGTCGAGATCGCCAGGATGAAGTTGAACAACCAATCGTGTTCGTGGGCGATCGTCGAGGCTCCTTCGGGGAACCAGAAGCCGTTGGCCAGAAACATGCACGATTCCTTCATCAGTTCGTCTCGGCCGCAGGGGCCGGGCGCGCGCGCCGTTCGCGCCGCCAGAAGTAGAGCACCAGGGAGCCGACGAGGAGCAGCACCAGGGCACCGCCGATGCTCATCAGCCTTCGCGCCGCCGGCGCGTAGGCGCCGGCCGTGGCGTCGTAGTGGAAGCAGAAGAGCAGGATCTGGTCCATCGTCGACCCGATCTTGCCGTCCGCCGCCTCGAGCAACGCGAAGCGCAGGTTGCGCTGCGGAATGTTAACTCCGTACAGGTAGCGGGACACACGACCGTCGGGAGTCAGGACGATGCTCACGGCGGCGTGAGCGTACTCGCCGGTCTCCTCGATCCGGCGGAAGCGGAAGCCGACCTCGTCGGCCAGCGCCCGGATGTTCTCCTCGTCGCCGACCAGGAAGCGCCAGCCGGCCGCGGCCTCCGGATCGCCCAGTCGCTCGATGTAGGTCGTCTTCTTCTCGGCCGCGCGCTCCGGGCGTTCCTCCGGGTCGATGCTGACCGTGATCAGCCTGAACTCGCGGCCAGGTCGGAAATCACAGTCGGAGACCGTCTTGATCAGCCCGTTCAACTGCAGGCCGCAGAGCATCGGGCAGTCGGCGTAGTTCAGGGTGAGGACGACCGGCAGGCTGTCGTCTACGAGCTGACCGAGTTCGATCGTCCGACCCGTCTCGTCGCGAAACGAGAGCGCCAGGTCCACCCGGGCGTCGAGCCTCTCATCGACGCCGACCCCGTCGAGTCCGGCGGGAAGGGCTTCCTGGCGCTGGGCCGCGGCGGGTCCCGAAAGGACCGCGCCGCAGGCGATCAGGATGAGGAGGATCCGGTCAGCGGCCGAGCTTGCCATCCGTCGAATCCGCGACCGGCGTGGTCATCTCGTCGAGGACGACGCGCATCGCATCGTCGATCGGGATGATCAGGCGGCCGCTCTGCTTGTCGGCCCAGCGGAGATCGACCAGCTTGCTCTGCTGTTCGGCCTTGACCGTCTGACCCTGCGTGCTCGGAGCCTTCGCGAGGCGGCCGCTCTCGAGGCTGCTCTCGGCCGTGTAGAAGAAGCCCTGCAGGGCGATGACCGCGATCACGACCCAGACGGTGGCCAGACTGCCGTAGACGAGGGTCCGGGGGGTGTCGATGCGATCCTTCTCGATGGCCATGCCGTGAACTCCGATCTGGTCATCCCGCCCCTGGCGGGGGAGCCGAGGCTCCGGTTTCAGGGTCGCGCCGCGTCCGGCGGCGCCGTCTCTCATCACGCCCTCATTGTTGCCCCGAAACGGACGATCACAACGGGGCAAAGTGTCGCATCACCCCGGCCGACCGAGATCCAGAACCCGAAGCGCTGCGGCCTCTTACATTCGACCACTCGGGAGGGCGACCTGAGCGAGAAAGAAAGTTCCCGGCTGCGACCGGTTGCCGCACAGGCCCCCCCCTCGGCGGACTCGTCGCCGGAAATCGGCGGCCTCGCCCGGCTTGCGACGGGCCCTGCCGCGCCCTGTCGCAGGGGCCTTGCGGCCCGGCCCCTGCCTGAATGCCCGGTCCCGGGAGGGCCGCGGTTGCCCGCTTCAGTTGTTCTGGAAGCTCAGCGACTCCGCCAGCCGCGGATCGCGGGCCGGCAGGAGGGCCTGCGACCGCGCCCGGAGGACGAAGACTCCGAAGCTCAGCACGATGAGCCCGGCCCAGACGGCGACGTCGATCAGGCCGAAGGCCATGGCGCCGCCGGCGCCGTGCCCGCCGACGTTCGGATTCACCAGCCAGAAGATGTCGATCAGGTGCTGGAGCAGCATGTAGGCGGCCCAGAATCCGAGAGCCGCCCGGTTCCGCTTGACGTGGCGAGAGAGCAGGCCGCCGAAGGGGATCAGGAGGTGCCCGAAGAGCAGGATGGCCGAGACGTACTGCCAGCCGTGATGACTCCGGTGGGCGTACCAGACCGTCTCCTCCGGGATGTCGGCGTACCAGATCAGCACGTACTGCGAGAAGGCGATGTAACCCCAGAAGAAGACCATGCCGAAGAGCCACTTGCCGAGGTCGTGGTAGTGCTCGACGGTGACGATCCCCTGGAGCGGGCCGCGCTCGAGCGCGAGGGAGCCCAGGATGAGGGTCGAGAAGACCGCGATGGCGCAGCCCGCGAAGAAGTAGACGCCGAAGATCGTGCTGAACCAGTGCGGATCGAGCGACATCAGGGCGTCGAAGGCGAAGAAGGTCGCGGTCAGGGCGAAGACGAGCATCCCGGGGGCGGCGTACTTCCGCATCGCGACGGTGCGCGCGGCGCTGCCGTCCTGATCCTGCTCGTTCGAGTGCTTGACGAACCAGCGGGTGAGCTCGATCCAGACGACGAAGTAGAGGGCCATGCGGATCGAGAAGAAGACCCCGTTCAGGTAGCCCGTCTTCTTGGCGACGATGGGATCGGCCGCGGCCCAGTCCTGGTCGGCCCAGGGGTAGAGGTCGGCCTGCCCGATCAGGGTCGGCAGCACGAGCGGCGCGAAGAGGACGGCTGCCCAGGGGAGCATCGAGGCCATCATCTCGGCCTGGCGGCGCAGGATGACGCTCCAGCCGGCCGCGGTGAGATGCTGGAGGATCACGAAGAAGAGCCCGCCGAGCGCGATGCTCAGGACGAAGGTCGCGCCCACCAGCCAGGCATGGAGGAAGTGCTCCATGCCCTGGTCGCCGGCCAGTCCGAGGACGAGGCCGACCACCAGGAGGAGGGCGCCGATCACGAGGGAGCGGCGCCCGAGGGCCGGGGCCTTCTCGCCGAGGCGCGGAGGCCGCTCGGCCAGGTTCGCGAGGGTGTCGGGACCGACGTTCATTTGATCTTCTCCCGCTTCTCGAGCGGCACGTCCTCGATCGAGGCGTCGCGCTGGCGCTGCAGGGCCCGCATGTAGAGGACGATGGCCCAGCGATCCTCGACCGGGATCTGGGCGGCATAGCCCGGCATGGTGCGGATGCCGTTCATGATGGTGCCGTAGATCTGGCCGAAGGGCTGCTTCTTCACCCGGTCCTCGTGCAGCGAGGTGGGCGGGACGAAGGCCCCCTGCTGGGTCTCACGGGCGCGGATCGCGACGATGCCGTCGCCGTCACCGCCGTAGCCGTGGCAGACCGAGCAGAAGATGTCGTAGCGCTCGCGGCCGCGCTCCATGAGGACCTCGTCCACCGGGATGGGGAAGGCGTCCGCCCACTCGCCCCCGATCTTGCCGAGCCAGAGGTGCTCGTTCTCGCGCAGCTCGCCGCGTGCGACGGTGCCCTCGACCTGCGGTCGCATGGCGCGACCGTCGGCGAAGAGGCCGCTCGCGGCCTGGGGCTTCAGCTTCGGCTGGAAGTCCATGTCGCCCACCAGGTGCAGGCGCGGACTGTCCGACCTGGCGTTGCGCGCCCGGTAGGCCAGCACCAGGGGGATGACGGCGAGGGTGATGGAGACCAGCCCCACGACCTTCACCCAGTTCGGCAGGACGACCGGCGCGAGCGGCTCCTCGCAGAGCTCGATCGAGGCCGGATTCGTCGCGGCGAGGAGCTTGCGCGTGGCCTCCGGGTCGAACTTCCCGTCACGGGCCTCGATCGCCACGAAGAAGCGGTCGTCGGTGACCTTCTTGAAGCGCTCCAGGCGGAAGAGCGGGTGATAGAAGCGGGGCAGCCCGTTGAGGGCGAAGACCAGCAGAAAGGCGGTCACTCCCGCGAAGAGGATCGTCGACTCGAAGGCGACCGGGATGTTGGCCGGCAGGCTGAAGAAGGGCTTGCCGCTGATGATGTAGGGATAGTCGACGGCGTTGGTCCACCACTGGAGGAGGATGGACAGGCCGAGCCCGGCGAGACCGGCGCCGAGTACGATCCAGGGCAGGATCGTCGGGCGCACGCCCATCGCGTCGTCCATGCCGTGGATCGGGAAGGGCGTGTGGACGTCCCAACGGCGGTAGCCGGCGTCGCGGACCCGGCGCGCGGCGGCCATCACCGAGTCCACGTCGCCGTATTCCGCGACGATTCCGAAGGTCCTCGTCTCGCTCATGCCTGGCTTCCTTCCTCGGTTGCCCCGTGATGGCCGTCGTGATGCGGGTGAGCCTGCGGCATGACCGCCTTGACCTCCGCGATCGCCACCACCGGCAGGTAGCGGCAGAAGAGCAGGAACAGGGTGAAGAACAGGCCGAAGCTGCCGGCGAAGGTCAGGATGTCCACCAGGGTCGGGCTGAAGTAGCCCCAGCTGGAGGGCAGGAAGTCACGACTGAGCGAGGTCACGGTGATGACGAAGCGCTCGAACCACATCCCGATGTTCACGAAGATCGCGACCACCACCATCATCCAGGGGGTGGTGCGGATCTTCTTGAACCAGAAGAACTGCGGCGCCACTACGTTGCAGGTCACCATGATCCAGTAGGCCCAGGCGTAGGGCCCGAAGGCGCGGTTCATGAAGGTGAAACCCTCGTAGGGGTTACCGCTGTACCAGGCCATGAAGAACTCGACCGCGTAGGCGTAGCCCACCATCGAGCCGGTGGCGAGGATGATCTTGCACATGTTCTCGAGGTGCCGCGTCGTGACCAGCTCCTTCAGGCCGAAGAAGGCGCGCGCGGGAACCATGAGGGTGATCACCATCGCGAAGCCCGAGAACACGGCGCCCGCGACGAAGTAGGGCGGGAATATGGTCGTGTGCCAGCCCGGCAGCTGCGAGACCGCGAAGTCGAAGGAGACGACCGAGTGCACCGAGAGCACGAGCGGCGTCGCCAGCCCGGCGAGCAGCAGGTAGGCCTTCTCATAGCGGTGCCACTGGCGATTCGAGCCGCGCCAGCCCATGGCGAAGATGCCGTAGGCGAGCCGGCGGACCTTCGTCGTGGCCCGGTCGCGCAGGGTCGCGAGGTCCGGCACCATGCCGAGGTACCAGAAGAGCAGCGAGACGGTCGCGTAGGTCGAGACCGCGAAGACGTCCCAGAGCAGCGGCGAGCGGAAGTTCGGCCACATCAACATCTGGTTCGGGATCGGGAAGAGCCAGTAGGCGAACCAGATCCGGCCGACGTGGATGGCGGGGAAGAGGCCGGCGCAGACGACCGCGAAGATCGTCATGGCCTCCGCGAAGCGGTTGATGCTCGTGCGCCACTTCTGCCGGAACAGGAAGAGGATGGCCGAGATCAGCGTGCCCGCGTGACCGATGCCGACCCAGAACACGAAGTTCACGATGGGCCAGGCCCAGCCGACGGGGTTGTTGTTGCCCCAGACGCCGACGCCGGTGCTGATCAGGTGGTAGATCATCCCGAACAGCACCAGGGTCGTCGTGACCGAGGCGGCGAAGGCGATCTTCCAGGCCTTCGTCGCGCCGTCGCGTTCGGCCAAGCGGCAGACCTTCTCGGTGATGTCGGCGAATTCGTTGTCGCCCAGGACGAGGTCCGGCCGGCGGGTCGGATCCTCGATGGTGTTGTCCTGGACTCCAGCGAGAGACCTGCTCATGACTTGTCCTTGGCGAGTTCGGGATTCGGATTGCGCACGCGAGCCAGGTACTGGGTGCGCGGCTTGATGTTCAGTTCCTGCAGCATCGCGTAGGAACGCTCGTCGCCCTGCCAGGCGGCGACCCGGCTCTCGGAGTCGCCGAGATCGCCGAAGACGATGGCCTCGGAAGGGCAGGCCTGCTGACAGGCGGTGACGACGTCGCCGTCCGCGATCGGTCGGTTGGCGTTCCTCGCGACCTGCCGCGCCGACGAGATCCGCTGGACGCAATAGGTGCACTTCTCCATCACGCCGCGCGCCCGCACCGTCACCTCGGGATTGAAGACCATCTTCTTGGCCTCGTTCCGCGAGTCCTTCAGCTCGGCGTGGTAGTTGAAGAAGTTGAAGCGGCGGACCTTGTAGGGGCAGTTGTTGGCGCAGTAACGGGTGCCGACGCAGCGATTGTAGACCATGTCGTTCAGGCCCTCGTGCGAGTGCACGGTGGCCGCGACGGGGCAGACCTGCTCGCAGGGCGCGTTCTCGCAGTGGTGGCAACCCACCGGCTGCTGGACGACCTCCGGCGCATGGATGTCGCCGCGGAAGTAGCGATCGATGCGGATCCAGTGCATCTCGCGACCGTTGAGCACCTGCTCACGGCCGACTACCGGGATGTTGTTCTCCGATTGGCAGGCCACCACG
>JBFIHP010000204.1:0-6305 GCA_041601735.1 Planctomycetota bacterium
ATAGAATCGCGACCCTTGCCGATGGGCGAGCCGGTTCCGAAATGCCTTATTATTCAACGGCTTACGTCGAGGCCTTGCGAGACTTCATCGCCCTCGATGCGGAATGGCTCGAGTCCCGGACGCAGGGAGGGGAGGCCGCCGAAGCGCTCGCAGAGCGCTGGCGGCGCGAGCTCGACGAGCTCGATCGCCTGGTCGGCTCGCAGGCCGGCCGGTCCGATTCCTTCGCCAAACGCCTCAGGGTTGCCCGTCGCTGAGCTTCGTCCCCCCGGGGCGAGCGCGGGAACCGGAACGCTTCGGACACCATCGAGAGAGAAGCCGGGTCATGCTGGAAAACCTGATCTACGTCGCGATCGCCGCACCGATCGTCGCCCTCGTCTTCGTCATGTTCAAGACGAAGTCGATCTACGCCCGTTCCGCCGGCACCGATCGGATGAAGGAGATCGCCAAGGCGATCCAGGAGGGCGCCGTCGCCTTCCTCGTGACCGAGTACAAGGTGCTGTCGATCTTCGTGGTCATCCTCGCCGCCGTCCTGGCCCTCGGCCTCGGCGACGTCGGTCCGAAGACGGCCGTCGCCTTCGTCTGCGGCGCCATCCTCTCGGCCACGGCCGGCTGGATCGGCATGCGGGTCGCGACCAAGTCGGCCGTCCGCACGACCGAGGCCGCCAAGGACAGCCTCTCGAGCGCCCTCGGCGTCGCCTTCAGCTCCGGCGCGGTCATGGGGCTCACCGTGGTCGGCCTCGGCCTCCTCGGTCTGACCACCCTCTACCTCGTCTTCGGTGAGAACGTCACCGCGATCAACGAGGTATTCGGCTTCTCGCTGGGCGCCTCGACGATCGCGCTCTTCGCGCGCGTCGGCGGCGGCATCTTCACCAAGGCCGCCGACGTCGGCGCCGACCTCGTCGGCAAGGTCGAGGCCGGCATCCCCGAGGACGATCCGCGCAACCCCGCCACCATCGCGGACAACGTCGGTGACAACGTCGGCGACGTCGCCGGCATGGGCGCCGACCTCTTCGAGTCCTACGTCGGCTCGATCATCGCGGCCGTGGCCCTCGGCTACACCGCCACGATGGTCGGCGACACGGTCGTGACCGGGGACATGACGGCGAACCTCGTCCTCTTCCCGCTGGTCCTCTCGGGCTTCGGCATCCTCTGCTCGATCATCGGCACCTTCTTCGTCAGCACGAACGACGACAAGAAGATCCACGCCGCGCTCTTCCGCGGCCTGGGCATCGCCACCGTGCTCGCCATCGCCGTGGCCTTCGGCCTGACCAAGTACCTCGACCTGCCGATGACGCTCTTCTACACGGTGACCGTCGGCCTGCTCTCCGGCGTCATCATCGGCAAGCTGACCGAGTACTACACCGCCGGCGAGTTCAAGCCGGTGAAGTCGATCGTGGAGCAGACCGAGACCGGTCCGGCGACCACGATCATCCAGGGCCTCGCGGTCGGCATGCAGTCCTGCGCCTGGCCGGTGCTCACGATCGCCGTCGCGATCTACTTCTCCTACGACTGGGCCGGCATCTACGGCATCGCCGTGGCCGCCGTCGGCATGCTCTCGACCCTCGGCATCAGCCTCGGTGTCGATGCCTACGGCCCGGTCGCCGACAACGCCGGCGGTCTGGCTGAGATGAGCGAGTGCGACCCCTCGGTGCGCAAGAAGACCGACGCCCTCGACTCGGTCGGCAACACGACCGCGGCGATCGGCAAGGGCTTCGCCATCGGTTCGGCCGCCCTCACGGCGCTCGCGCTCTTCAGCACCTACGGCGCCGAGATCCAGAAGCAGGTCAACGAGCTCGGCGTGGATGCCATCGCCAAGCTCGATGCCGACGTCTTCAAGCTGGGCGCCGACGGCCTCGTCACCGGCCTGGCCTTCGACATCATGAATCCCAACGTGCTGATCGGCCTGCTGCTCGGCGGCATCCTGCCCTTCCTCTTCAGCGCCATGACCATGAAGGCCGTCGGCCGCGCCGCCGGTCGGATGATCGAGGAGGTCCGTCGCCAGTTCAAGACGATCCCCGGCATCATGGAAGGCACCGGCAAGCCCGACTACGCGGCCTGCGTCACCATCTCCACCAAGGCGGCCATCGCCGAGATGATCGTGCCCGGCCTCATGGCGGTCGCGGCTCCGCTGCTGGTCGGCTCGCTGCTCGGCCCGGCCGCGCTGGCGGGCCTCCTGGCCGGCGCGCTGGTGACCGGCGTCCTGCTCGCCATCATGATGGCGAACGCGGGCGGCGCCTGGGACAACGCCAAGAAGGAGATCGAGGCCGGAGCGGGCGGCGGCAAGGGCTCGGAGAGCCACAAGGCGGCCGTCGTCGGCGACACCGTGGGTGACCCCTTCAAGGACACCTCCGGCCCCTCGATCAACATCCTGATCAAGCTCATGTGCATCGTCTCGCTGGTCTTCGTGCCGCTCTTCGTCAAGCTGCTCGGCTGATCAGGAACGAATCACCGATCATCACGCGGTCCCGGCCGTACCAACGGTCGGGACCGTTTCGTTTCCTTCCGGTCCCGCCGGAGGGCTGGGGGGCTCGAAGGGGCCCTGCATGAATATTCAGGTCCAGGTCCACTTGGCGACGATTCGAAGGTAGACTTGGACGCAGTACGAACGGACCCCTTGTTGTTGACGTTCGTGACGGGCGCGGCCCGACGGCGCGCCCCGGCTCAGGAGCATAGATGACCTACGATACGGAAGGCGCCCCGAGCGCCACGACGAGTCCCTCCAGCGCCAAGCCCCTTTCTCCCGCCACTCTCGCTCACGATATCGGTGATTTGATCCTCGCCAAGAAGGGCGTGGACCTGCAGGTCATCGACATCGAGGCGGTCTCCACGATCGCGGATTTCCTCGTGCTCGCCACCGGCGGCAGCAGCCGTCAGGTGATCGCGATCGCCAAGGAGATCGAGGAGCAGGTGAAGACGCGCGGCGGGCGCGTGGTCAATCAGGCCGGGATGGACGACGGTTGGTGGGTCCTTCTGGACCTCGGTGACGTCATCGTCCACCTCATGCAGGACGACGCGCGCCGCTACTACGACCTCGAGAACCTCTGGGCCGACGGACAGGTCATCCGCCGAGCCGCGGTTCCGGACGAGGACGAAGACCTGGACTGAGGAGCGCCGGCCCGACGGGCCGGCCTTCGAGGGCCGCGAGCCGAATCCGATGCCCTCGGCTCGACCAAGGAGCGCCGGCCCGACAGGCCGGCCTTCGAGGGTCGCGATCGCTCGATCGCCGCGAGCCGAATGCGGTCCCTCGGCTCGATCGAGGAGCGCCGGCCCGACAGGCCGGCCTTCGCGGGCCGCGATCGCTCGATCGCTGCGAGCCGAATGCGGTGCCCTCGGCTCGATCAGGACATGACGAAGCCGCTCCACCGGGGTCGTGGAGCGGCTCGAAGGGTCATTCTCGCGGCAACGATCAGCGCTGGGCGAACTGCTTCTCGAGGCGGATCTCGCCGCTCGTGAAGCCGAAGACACCGCGCACCGAACGGGCCAGTTCGGGGTGCTCACCCACCATCTCCGGCTTGTCGTGCGCACGGAAACGGAAGGCCTGGCCCTTGTCGGTGACGAAGCCCAGGGCGTTGCGCTCGGTGTCGAGCACGAAGACCTCGTAACGATCGTTGTAGTCGTTGCTGTCGCCGTCGAGCAGTCGCTTGGTGTCGAGCCAGCCCACGAGGGCACCGTCGTGGTAGACCTTGTGGAGCGACACGTCGGCGTAGCGGTCCTTCGCCTCGGCGAAGCGAATCTCGCCTTCGCTGCTGTGATGGTACTCGGTCGTGCAGGCCGTGACGGTCAGGGCCGCGACGAGGAGGAGAGCGCCGAACCTGGAAAGCATCTCGTGATTTCTCCCAAATCCTTTCGAGAACGGGATCTGCGCGCGTCGGCGCGGGCGAATGTTATCATGCTCCTCCGGCCTGGGGAAGCCATTAATAGGCGAAGGAAAGCGCTCCGGTGACGCAGCAAAACGAGGTTTCGGGCTTCTTCGCTCCGGGCGGTCCCGCCGCCCGCCGCCTGCCCGACTACAGCCCGCGGGCCGAACAGGTCGCGATGGCCGAGGCCGTCGCCGAGGCCATGGCCCGGCGCGGCCACCTCATCGTCGAGGCCGGCACCGGCGTCGGCAAGAGCCTGGGCTACCTCGTCCCGGCCATCCTCGAGGCGATCGCCTCGGGCCGTCGCGTCGTGGTCTCCACCCAGACCCTGAGCCTCCAGGACCAGCTCATCGGCAAGGACATCCCCTTCCTCGAAAAGGCCCTGCCCGGGGCCTTTCGCGCCGAGGTCGCGAAGGGCCGGACCAATTACATCGCGCCCCGCCGGCTCGAACTCGCCCTCGAGGGTCTCGACTCGGCCGACGACGAGAGCCGGCACGAGCTCCGCGAGATCAGGCGCGGCTTCGAGCAGAAGGGCTGGACCACGCGGCAGGACTTCCATCCCCAGCCGCGCTACGACGTCTGGGAGCAGGTCGAGAGCGAGCACGGCAACTGCCTCGGCAAGGCCTGCCCGCACCACGACGACGACTGCCCCTACCACCAGGCCCGCCGGAGGCTGGCCGACGCCGACCTGATCGTCGTGAACCACAGCCTCTACCTCTCCGACCTCGCCCTGCGCATGCAGGGAGCGCGGATCCTGCCCGACCACGACGTCGTCATCTTCGACGAGGCCCACGGCCTCGAGACGACGGCCCTCGAGCACTTCGGCGCCCGGCTCACCCACCGCATGGTGAGGCTGCTCCTGATGCGGCTCCACCGCCGCTACAAGGGCCTGGGCTTCCTCCAGCTCGTGCCCGGCTCGGAGCGCGCGCGGATGCTCTGCGAGGAGCTGGAGGCCGTGGCCGAGACCTTCTTCCGACGGGTCAGCGACTTCTGCGGCGGGACCTCGCGCGAGCGCGAGATCACGGCATCGGACGACATCCAGGACGACCTGTCGCCGGCCCTCGGCGAGCTCGCCGGGGCGCTCGCCGACCTGCGTTTTCGTTGCGATTCCGAGGCTCGCGAGATCGAATTCCAGGCCTACATCGGACGCATCGACCAGATGCGCGAGGCCCTCGGCCGCATCCTCCGACCGGGCGGCGCCGGCGAGCTCGCGGTCCACTGGGCCGAGACCGGCCTCAAGCCCAGCGCGGTCTCGATCCAGAGCAAGCCCCTCGAGGCCGCGGCGACCCTCAAGACCTGGCTCTTCGACCGCATCGGCACCGTCGTCCTCACCAGCGCCACGCTCTCGACCGGACGTCGGGACGGCCTCGGCTTCATCGCCCGGACGCTCGGCGCGGAGGAGGCCGACCAGCTCCAGCTCGGCTCGCCCTTCGACTACGAGAAGAACGTCCGCCTGCGCATTCCGACCTGGCTCGACGACCCCCGACCCGGCCCGGACTACGAGGAGAGCGTCGCCAACGCACTCATGCACTACATCCGGCTGAGCCAGGGCGGCGCCTTCGTGCTCTTCACCAGCTATGATTTCATGCGGCGGATCCGGGACCGGGTCGAGGAGGAGCTGCGCGATCTCGAGTTTCCGCTCCTCGTCCAGGGCGAGGACATGTCGCGTGCGATGATGATCCGCGCCTTCCAGGAGTCGCCGAACTCGGTGCTCTTCGGCAACGACAGCTTCTGGCAGGGCGTCGATGTGAAGGGCGAGGCCCTGCGCCTCGTCGTCCTGGTCAAGCTGCCCTTCGCGGTACCGACGGCGCCGCTGCAGCGGGCGCGCTCGCGCCTGATCGAGGAGCGCGGCGGCCACTCCTTTCGCGACCTCTCGCTGCCGGAGGCGATCATCCGCTTCAAGCAGGGCTTCGGCCGGCTCATCCGCACGGAGACCGACCGCGGCACCGTGGTCGTGCTCGACACCCGCATCCTCAACAAACCCTACGGCCGCGCCTTCATCGAGGCCCTCCCGCCGCTGCAGGTCCTGCGCGACTGAATCCCCCTGGAGCGCCCCGGGAGCGCCGCCCCGACAGGCCGGCCACGGATGCTCGTGAAGCCAGGAATGCCGCTCTGTCCGAGCGGCGCTCCTGCGGCGCTCCAGGAGTTCGGGGATCAGTCGGCAGCGCGAGCGAAGGCGGAGCGGGCCAGGCTGACCAGGGCCCGGGTCGCGACCTCGTCGAGCGCCCGCCAGCGCTTCTGGGCGATGCGACTCTCGATGGCCTTGCGGTCGAGGTGCAGGCTGGTGACATGGAGGCCCTGGGGGCTGAAGACGTGGACGCGGCCGCGCGCTCCCAGGACGATGAAGGTCTCCTCCTTCTCGTCGAGGAAGGAGCGATCGGCCCGGGCCCGTTCGAGGTCGCCGCGGGCCATGCCGGTCGGCCGCTTCCCCTCCCCCGCCCGTTCACG
>JBFIHP010000205.1:0-6293 GCA_041601735.1 Planctomycetota bacterium
CCCGGCCGCGACGAGGGCGGCGCCCAGGCCGCCGAGGATCGCCCCGCGGAGGCGCTGCTCGGCAATGAGTTCCTCCAGGAGGGCCATCCGGCCGGTCCCGGTGTCGGTCTCTTCGGTCATCGCATGCTCCCGACGGATCATAACAGGGCGGAGGGGGCCGCGACCCGGTGACCCGGTGCTTTCGAGGCGAGTGAGCCTCGGTTACAACGACGGACCATGGAAAGGCTCGAACGCTTCCTCATGCCCATCCTGATCGCGGTGGGGCTGATCGCCCTGCTCGTGGCCCGGGCCGACGAGGGCACGGTGATCGTCATCGCGCGGGTCGTCGGAGTCGTCCTCGCGATCATGCTCGCGAGCGGTTTCATCGTCCGCTGGGTGCTGAAGTTCCGCCGCGGGCGGCGTGAACTCGACGCGCTTCGCAGGGAATACGAACGTCTTCTCGCCGAGCAGGCCGCCGAGGAAGCCGCGGACAAGGGGAAGGAAGCCGAACATGCCTAGGATTCTCGCTGTTCTCCTCGTGCTCGCCGTCGTGCTCTGGGCCTGCTCGGAGGACGAGGCCGGCACGACCATGACGATCCCGGAGAAGACCGCCGTCACCGAGGCCCTGCAGGGCCAGATCGACGAGGCCCTGATCGAGAAGGGCGCCGAGCTCTTCATGCGGAAGAAGTGCTTCTCCTGTCACAAGGTGAAGGGCGAGACGAGCCTCCTCGGGCCGAACCTCGCCGACATCGGCGCGCGCATGGACGTCGCCACCCTCGAGGCCTGGATCCGCCATCCGAAGCGCATGAAGCCGGGAACGCTCATGCCGGCCTTCGACGGCGGGGACGATCAGCTGATCGCGCTGATCGCCTGGCTCCGCACCCTCTGAGAACCGCCCGACACCCGCCGCGCCGTCAGGGGCGCCCGTCGTCGGCCGCGCCCTCGCCCACCGAAAGCGCGGCCCGCTCGCGCTCCATCTTCAGGAACCAGAGGTTGCGGCCGTAGATGAAGATGTTGGGCGTGAAGGCGAGGATGAAGACCGGATCGCGGCGGTAGATCGCGTAGGCGAGGAGGATCAGGCTGCCGACGATGGAGAGCCACCAGAAGGCGTCCGGGATGACGCTCTTCTTGACCCGCTCGCTCGCCACCCACTGCACGACGAAGCGCATGAAGAAACAGGCCTGACCGGCGAAGCCGATCACGAGCCAGACCGTCTCCCAGTCGGCGACAAGAAGGAGCATCGATTCCCCGTGATCGGAGCCTCAGGGCAGGACGCGCATCCGGATGGCGTTGAAGACCTTCGCGGAGCTCGGCCCGGTGGCGATCCAACCCTGGAAGCTGAACTCGCCCGGGAAGTTTAGACCGGGATTCGTCGCGGACCAAGGCGCGGGAGCGGAGTAGGCCAGCGCCCCCGTGAGACCGATGAAATTGTCGGCCACGAGGAAGCTCTGGGGCGCGAAGACGCCGGGGAAGGCCGGAGCGAAGGCCATCGGACCGAGACCGAAGGGCAGCGGGAACGCCTCCGCCGCGCTCGGGGTGCCGAGGTAGCCGAAGATCGTGAAGGGCGCCGAACCACCGGAGAGGCTCGGCGGGTCCATGCTGAAGCTGAAGGGCTGACCCAGTCCGACATCGACGCTGCGCGCGTAGCCGCCGTTCGAGCTCTGGATGCGAAAAGGCTCCTCCACCCGCCCCTGCGCATCGAGGACCGAACTCGCCGCGGCCGGCGGCATCACCGGATCGAGGCCGTCCGTGAGCAGCGCCGCCTCGATCACGAGGTCGCTGCTGGTCGCGCTGGTCTGATGCACCTCGATCGCGAGCAGGTTGCCGCCGCGCAGGAGCAGGGCCTTGTGGGCGCTGACGTCGAAGAGCTCGAACTCGGCCGCCTCGTGGGAGGCGGCCAGGGTGCCGAAGCTGACCGCGCCGGCCGGCATCGAGTCCGACCGCGCGATCTCCTGGCCGTTCAGGTAGGCCACGAAGCCGTCGTCATAGAGCACGCCGAGGTGCATCACGTCGAGCGTCTGGGGATCGCCGTCGTAGACGAAGCTCTTGCGGAAGTAGGCGGTCGGGGGTTTCGCCGCTGCGTTCGCCCCGAAGGAGATCGGAGTCTGGACCCAGCTCTCCCCGTAGCCGAGCGGCGCCGGGCCGCTTGACCAGGACGAATCGTCGTAGCCGGGAGCGCGCCAGGCCGTTCCCAGATCGACGCCGGCGTCCTGGAACTTCCAGATGCCGCCGTAGGCTACCGGCAGGCGGATCATCTGCGTCGGTCGCACCGGCTCCTTCACCAGGGTGAAGAAGTCCTGGATCTGCCCGCCCGCATCGAGAAAGCGCAGGGTCATCTGCTGATCGAGGACATCCACCACCAGCGAGCCGAGCCGAGCCATCGAGGCGATCATCACCGGATGGTCGTAGCTGCCCGCGCCGATCTTGCCCGACGAGCCGGCCACGATGCAGACCTCGCCGGCGTTCGCGACGCCGCCCGCGGGCTTGCGATAGGCTCCGGCCTCGATCATCCGACCGCTGCCGGCGTCCTTCGCGTGCAGGTTGACGTCGAAGGTGGGCGAGAGGCCCGTGTGCGCGTCGATCAGCATGCTCCGTTCGTAGCCGTGGCTGTGCCCGGAGAGCACGAGATCGACGCCGCCGGCCTCGAGGATCGGCAGGATGTTCTGCCGCATGTCGATCAACCGGCCCTCGGTGTCGGAGTCGTGGGTGCCCTTGGAGAAGGGCGGGTGATGCCAGTAGGCGACGATCCAGTCCTGGGTCGTGGTCGCGAGATCGGCCGCCAGCCAGGTCGCCATCGCGCCGGTCGGACTGCGATCGCTGGTCTGCGAGTCGAGCACGACGAAGTGGACGTTGCCCTGATCGAAGGCGTAATACGCCTCGGTTCCGCTGGCGAGACCGCCGGCCTCACCTGTCGTCGGCAGGCTGAAGATGTCGAAGTAGGGTCCGGTCTGGTTCGTCGCGTCCGCCGAGTGGGCGTCGTGATTGCCGTAGGCCGGCCAGACCACGACCTGCCGCAGCAGGTCCTCGTACATGTTCTGGAAGACCGCCGTCTGGTACTCCGCATCGGTGCCGTCGTTGTAGGCGTTGTCGCCGAGCATCAGCATGAAGTCGGTGGGCACCGAGGGGGCGTAACCGTAGTAGGCGTCGCGGACGTCGCGCGCGTCCTGGTTGCCGGTGCCGGAATCGCCCAGAACCCAGAAGCGCAGGCGGTCGCGCGAGCCCGGGACGGCCGCCGTCCGGAATCGATGCTGGGCATCGTTGCCGGCGAGCATCCCGTCAAGGGCATTGCCGACGGCATAGTGATAGACGGTCCGCGGCGCGAGGCCGTTGATGCGGATCTCGTGGTCCGTGCGACTCCCCGGCCGGGTCATCGTCGCGAGGAGGCTGCCGGGCGCCGCACCCCACCAGAGCTTGCTGTCGGTGGCGACGTCGGTGCGCCAGCGGATGCTGATCGCGTCCTCGGTGCCCAGCTGCAGATAGGGCCCGCGCACGATCTGCGGCGTCTGCGCCGAGAGCAGCGCCGCGAGGCCCAGGCTGAGGATCAGAGCGCCGGCGATACGGCTCGTCATCGATCGTTTCCTTCTTCGACTTCGGCGAGGATCGCGCGGCGCGCGCGGTCGAACCAGTCCTTCTTCTTCAGGCCTGCGGTCAGGCGCGCGAAGCGCCGGTCGAGGTCTTCGAGCCTGCCCAACCGAGCCTCGCAGCGTGCCGCCTCGATCTCGATCACGATGGCCGGACCGAGCCGCGCGAGGGCGCGCTCGAGCACCCCGAGAGCGCGACTCCAGCCGAGCCGATCGTCGTCGCCGGCGCTCGCCCGCGCGGCCTTCATCCAGGCCAGCGCGTCGTCGGGTGAGACCGCGTCGTCGAGATCGAAGAGCTCGCGCCAGTCGGCACAGGCGCGGTGGAAGTCGCTCATCTCGACGCCCAGTCGAGCCGAGAGCCTGAGCGCGGCGGCCTCGCGCGGACCGCGGGCGAGGTGTCGATCGAGCTCGCGCCGCGCGCCGGCGAAGCGCTTCATGTCACGGAACGCCAGCGCCTTGAAAAAACGGGCGCTGGGGTGCCCGGGGTCCCGCAGGAGAACCGCATCGAAGTCCGCCAGCGCCCTTAGGCTCGCGCCGTGCAGGCGGAGCAGCTCGCCGCGACGCAGCCGCAACTCCAGCCGCGCGGGTTCGGCGGCGATGCGCGCGTCGAGCTCGCGGATCTGGTCCTCCAGTTCGCCGTGGGGTGCGGCCGCGGCGAGCAGGGCGATCAGGAAACAGAGGGTCTTCATGGCAGTCGGTAGTTGCGGCAGGCTACCACGGCCTCCGGACCCGCGCCAAAGGTCTCGTCGATCTCCAGGACGCCGTCGTGGGCGCGCTGCAGTTCGTCCAGGTCGCGAGCCTTCAGCAAGACGAGCATGGGCTCGGGCTTGCGGAGCTCGGCCACGAGGTCGTCGAGCCCGAGCACGCGGTCGCGCGCGGCGCGGGATTCCCACTCCCAGAGCGAGTCGAGGCCGTAGACCGGCAGGTACTCGGCGCGCTCGCGCAGGAGGTAGAAGGCGGCGGCTCCGAAGCGGAGCCGGTAGGTCGCGATCCGGGTCCCTGAAGCCCGGCCGAAGCGCGGCGCCTCGGTCGCCGCCTCGATCGAGCTCGGGATCGGCAGGCCGCGGAAGGCCTCGCCCTCGAAATGCGCGGCCACGCGCCGGTAGCTCACGTTGTTGCCCAGCTCGAGCGCGCGACGCTCGGCCACGAGGTCGCCGCCCAGGGCGAGCAGCAGACCGAGCGACCAGAGCGCGAGAAGCGAGCGGCCGACGGGCCGAGATCGCGCGAGCGCGGCGATCAGGGCCGCGACGGGCAGGAGAGGAAGAACGTAGGTCCAGAGCTTCGAGGCCGAGAGGCTGAAGAGCAGGAAGGGGCCGACGAGGAAGCCGAGCAGCCAGGCGCGATGCGGCGCCGCGCGATCGCGGAGAAGCCTCGCGACCGCGCGGATCACCAGCGGCGTCATCGGCAGCATGCCGAGCGGCAGCACGACCAGGAAGTACCAGAAGGGCTTGGCTCGCCCGCGACCGGAGGCCACCCGATCGACGACCTCGCCGCCGATGAAGAAGGAGTAGAGCTCGGGATCGCGCGCGGCGACGACGAGGTACCAGGGCAGCCCGATCGCGAGGAGGAGCGGCAGTCCGAACAACCAGTCGCGGCGCCGGAAGAGCGCGAGATCGCGCCGGAGCACCGAGGCCGCCGCGAGGCCCGCGACGACGACCGCGAGCGGTACCGGGCCCTTGTTGAGGAAGCCGAGCCCGAGGGCGGCGAAGGCCGCGAGGTTGAACGTGCGCCGTCGCTCCGGTTCGAGTTCGGCGCGGGTGAAGGCCCAGATCGCCGCGGTGATGAACAGGCAGTGCAGCATGTCCGTGGTCACGATGCGGGCCAGGGCGAGGAACTCGATCATCCCGGAGAGGACGAGCACCGCGACCAGGCCGGAGTCCTCGTCGCCGCCGAGTCGCCGGCCCAGGTCGTGGACGAGCAGGAGCACGAGGAGCGCCGCGACGACGCCCGGGAGGCGCACCGCGAACTCCTCGTGGCCGAAGACGCGGATGCCGGCGGCGATCGCCCAGTAGCTGAGAGGCGGCTTGGCGTAGTGCGGAACGCCCTTCAGGCGCGGCGTGAGATGGTCGCCGCCGGCGACCATCTCGCGCGCGATCTCGACGTAGCGGCCCTCGTCCGGCTCGTTGAGTCCGCGTTGCCAGAAGAAGAGGAGAAGGGGCAGGCAGGCGAGCGACAGCAGGAGCCGCGACCGCGCCCTCATCGCCGCGACTCGGCGTCGTCGTTGCTGTAGATGAACACGCCGTGACGGCCCAGGGGTCGGTCGCCGACGCGGGTCCAGCCGTCGAGCGCACCGGGCTCGAGCTCGTCGAGATCGCGACGCCGCAGGAGGAGGAGCGCCGACTCGCCGGCCTCCAGGGCGGCCAGGCTCGCGGCGTCGTTCTCGACCACGAGCAGACCGCGTCCCAGCTCGAAGGAGTAGAGCCCCTCGGTCGATTCGCGACCGCCGTAGCTCCGGATGGCCGCGAGGCGGCGATCGCCGAGCGACTTGCGGATCGCGGCGAGGAGTTCGTGATCGCCGCGCACGCGGTCCATGGCCGGCGCGCCGTGCAGGCCCCAGCCGCCGAAGCCGAGGGCCACGGCGACGACCAGGGCCGCGGCGGCCGCCCGCGTGCCGTCTCCCGCCAGGCGGTAGAAGCCGAGGAGGGCCGCCGCCGCGGTCAGAAGACCGAGCGGGAGAAGCGAACCGCCGGCTCGATCGAGGTCGCGGAGGAAGGAGGCGAGGAGGCCCTCCTC
>JBFIHP010000206.1:0-6280 GCA_041601735.1 Planctomycetota bacterium
CACGTCATCGACGAAGTCCTTGTTCTTGCTGTTCCGGTCGGCCGGCGCGTGGGGGACCCGTGCCACGGCAGGCTTGATCTTCGCCAGCATCGGCGTGATGTTGCCGAGCTTGACGTCGTCGATGGCGCCCTTCACGGCACCGCAGTGCTCGTGACCCATCACGAGCACGAGCTTCGATCCGGCCACCTTGCAGGCGTACTCGATGCTCCCGAGGATGTCGGTATTCGAGAAGTTGCCGGCGACGCGCGCGACGAAGAGGTCGCCGATGCCGCGATCGAAGACCATCTCGACCGGCACCCGGGAGTCGATGCAGGAGAGGACCACGGCCTCGGGATACTGGCCCTTGGTCGCCTTCGCGAGCTGCGCGGAGCTGTCCCGAGCCGTGACGGCGCCGGCGACGAATCGTTCGTTGCCGCGCTTCAAGCCGGCGAGGACGGCGTCGGGGGTGAGGGCGCTCTGCTCCTCCTTCGTGATGACGTGGCCGGGGTCGGCCTTTGTCCCGGCGCCTCGGTCGTTCGAAGTGCATCCTGCGATCGCAAGGGCCGCGGTGAGGGCGGCCAGGGTTCGGAAGTGGTTCATCATCGGCTCCTCGTGCCTTGTTCGAAAGGGTGGCGTCGGCCTCGCTGAGGCCGGCGCGAGGACGGGCGTCACGGTCCTGCTCCAACGGGATGGTACAGGCCTCCGCCGGAATGCAAAAAAATCCGGATCGGAGCCCGATTGCCCCCGAGGACTCGAGGGTCAAGGGTGGAGTTCGATCTCCTTGAGACCGACGCGCGTCGCCTGCTTCTTGCCGGGGTAGAGCGACTTGATCTGGACCCGGATGCGCCGGACGCGGAGCTTGCCGATATCGACCGAGTGCTTGCTGCGGCAGTCATCGGGGAGGGTGACCTCGATGCGCTTGCGGCCGTTGATGATGATCTCGACGTCGCGCGGCCGCGCCCAGTCGTCGTCCTCGGCGCCGTAGTTGTTGGCGCCGACCAGCTTGAGCGTGCCGGCGTGGACGCCCTTCAGGAGGATGAGCTCGAGCGTGGGCTTCACGTCGTCGTCGGCGCAGACCCAGCTCGTCGAATGGTGACCGTCCGCCGCGGCCGAGGCAGCCCAGCCGTTGTTCAGCTCGGACGAGGCCCTGGCGCTGATCTCGATCCCGTCGAGGCGATTTCTGCCGATGTCGGCGATCGCCTCGCGATCGGCCGGCTCCTCGATGTCGTCGATCCGGAGGTCGGCCGCGGTCGAGATCTCCTCGCCCGAGGGACTGCCGTCGGCCTTCACGAAGGCGAGCCGTGCCTGGATGACGTGGTCGCCGTTCCGTTCGAAGCGGTGCTTCAGGAAGTGGCCTTCGGCGCGGAGATCGAAGGCGCCTTCGACCGCGATCCGGTGGATCTCCTCACCGTTCAGGTCCCAGGCGAGGGCCGCGATCCGCTCACCGGCGTCGAGGCGCGCGCGCACCTTCTTCTCGAACCGGGTGATCCAGGCCAGGGTCGGATTCTCGCCGTTGCTGCGGATGATGAAGGTCTCGGCCGCGGCGGCTTCGACGGCCATGGGCTTGCGCGGCGCCACCGCGGTGGAACGCGAGCCCCGGGCGAGGAAGAGGAGGGCGAGGCAGGAGTTGACGTCGCGCTCGCCGTAGGCCGAGGCCCAGGAGCCGTTCGTGTCCTGCTTCTTCAGCAGCCACGCGGCGCCGTCGTCGTACCAGTCGTGCCCGCCGATCAGGTCCTCGCCCGTGAGGGCGCCGACGCGCTCGAGCCCGTAGAGGTAATGGAAGATCCAGCGTTGCCGCTTGCCCACGTCGTCCGGGCGGATGATGTTCTCCGTCACCGACCAGTTCTTCTCGTACCAGTCGCGTGCGAGGTCGATGCGTCCCGCGATCTCGTGGCAGAGTCCCCGCTCGGTCCTTCGCTCGATCAGCTGCTCGCGGCAGGCCGCGAGACAGAAGATGCCCGCCGCGGTCATGCCCGCGTCGGCCCATTCGTCGTTCGGTCCGTAGCCCCAGCCGCCGTAGTGACCCTGGAGGCGCATGAAGATCCTGGCGGCGCGCCTCCAGGTGTCGGTCGGAACGTCCTCGCCCATGGCGACGGCGGCGCGAAGACCGAGGACGGCATACTGGCCGTTCGAAAGATCGAAGACGTTGTTCTGGGGACGGTTGTAGCGCCAGCCGAAGTCGCCGAGGGTGTCCACGAGGAGCGTGGTGAGCTCACGGATGCGCCTCTTCGGGCGCAGCTCCGCCGGCACCGCGGAGTAGGCGAGCAGGTTGGTCCCGACCGCGTAGGTCTTCTCGCAGGGCTTCGACTCCATGAAGGCCAGACCCTTGCGGATGACCCGATGGTCGGCCGGCATGCCCGTCTTGAGCAGGGTGTAGACCGCGAGCCCCGTCATACCGGCCGGAAACGAGTCGGGGTGCGGACCCTTCCAGCCGCCGTCCACCTCCTGCGTGCGGACGAGCCAGCGAACGCCGCGATCGATCGCCCGGTCGATCTCCTCCTGCGATGCGGCCGCCGCCTGCTCCTTCTCCTGCGCCGGGAGCAGCCCCGCGAGCGCGAGGAAGAGCAGGGCGACGAGCAGGTCTCGGGGGCTCGTGGCGCTTGCGTCGATCTCCGGAGTGCGTTGCGTCTTGACCATGGCGGTGCATGATACTCGACCCGCAGACTCGAGTCACCGCTTCCGGTGTTTCCATCGACCCGCCGTTCCGAACTGAGACCGTCGCCGGCCGTCCGGCGCCCGGGCACGAGAGCGGCCCGGTTCGGACTTCCACCGCGATCGCTTTCTCTTCAGCGCTCCGTTTCCGCCTGCGTCCGGTAGAGTGGACGATCGAATCGAGCAGCGGAGCGTGATCATGTCGAGCAAGCGCGGGGCGATTCTCCTCGTTCGTGTCGTATGCTGGGGACTCCTCTTCCCGGCCTGCCGTCTGCTTCCGGCGCAGCATTGTCCGCCGATCTACGAGTCCTATCTGAGCGAACTGTCCCTCCGTCAGAAGGCCGGGGTCATCAGGCTGCGGGCGGGACTGAAGGTGATCGGCGGCCGCGGTCAGGATGCCTACCAGGCCTGGGTCCTGGCCTTCCTCGAACGGGACGCCGCGCGCGTACCTCCGCCCCCGCCCGGCGATCTGATCGACACCCAAGTCGCCCTCGTGCTGCACACGCAGTTGGCCCGACGCGACGCCGAGGGCGTCTTCGGGATCGACCTCGAGATCTCCGGCGATGTGCTCGCCGGCAAGATGATCGCCCACCGAGCACTCGGAGAGGGAGACCGGGAGGCCTTCGGCGGCTGGGGCGTCTACAAGGACCGGATCCGCCTCGCGATCTTCATTCCCTTCCTCGACGACGAGAGCTACTCCGTCATCGAGGGTCTGCCGGATGACCGGCACTACTGCAACTACGGGCATGACCGGGCGCTGCTCTTCCAGACCCTGCCGTATCGTATCAGCATCCACTTCGGAGTCGTGAAGGCCACGCGAGTGCCGGATGGCGAGTTCCGGGTCGAGATCAACGGCGACCGGCCCGATGCCCGTGTCGTCTCACTCGACCGCCGGGCGCCCCTGCGCCGCCTCATCATCGTCGCCGACACCGAGTCGGAGCTGGAGCTGAGGCGCGTCGGCGAGTCGAGGGTTCTCGCCTGGACGGACGAGCGCGTCGAGGTCGATCTCCAGGCGGACCGTTACGTCGTTCGCGCCGGGGGAGTCGAACATCCGGTGCCGCTTCTTTCCGGTGTCGTCGCGGACGGTTCGCACCTGGTCATCCGCACGCTGGAGCCGCCCGAGACTCCCGCGGGCTTCGTCCACATTCCGGGCGGCCCGACCCTGATCGGCGACATCCTGGGCGTCGGGGCGGTGGACGAGCGACCGGCCCGGATCGAGGAGGTCGGCGCCTTCCTCATGGCCGAGACCGAGACCACCAACGCGCAGTACCTGGAATTCCTGAACGCCCTGAATCGATGCGACGAGAGCTGGATCGACCTCGGCGGTCCCAAGTGCGGCATCCGCCGGCTCGAGGACGGTTCCTTCGCCACCGACGCGCCCGAGATGCCGGTCGTCACCGTCTCCCATCACGGCGCGCTGGCCTACTGCGCCTGGATGACCGAGAAGACCGGAGTCGGCCACCGCCTGCCGACCGAGATCGAATGGGAGCGAGCGGCGCGCGGGCCGGAATCGACGACCTACGCCTACGGCGACGTCTACGACCCCAAAGCCGCGAACCAGGAGAGCGGTCGGCTCCGCGCGACGAGGTCCTTTCCCGCCACCGGCTGGGGCCTCTTCGATCTCACCGGCAACGCCTTCGAGTGGACCTCGAGCGACTACGCGCCGGGTCTCAAGGTCCTGAAGGGGGGGAGCTACGTCCTGGACGGCCCCTATCTCAGGAATTCGTTTCGCATGTGGTATCGACCGCTCGTCCAGGCCGACGACATCGGCTTTCGCGTGATCCGGGAGGTGAAGGAATGAGGTGTCTGCCGATCGTCATGCTGCTGCTCGCCGGGAGCCTCGCGGCGCAGATGGAGAAGCGCGACCTCGATCTCTACCGGCTCGACGAGTTCCGCAAGCGCTCGCCCGCCGTCGGCAAGAAGATCGGCGAGCTCGAGCTGCGCGATGCGGCGGGCAAGAAGATCAAGCTCTCCGATCTGCGCAAGAAGCCCCTCGTCATCATCGGCGGCGCCTACACCTGACCGCCCTTCAGAAGGAGCGCCGCCGTGCTGCGGCGCCTGATCGCGAAGGAGAAGGACTTCGACTTCGTGGTGATCTACACCCGCGAGCCGCACGCCCGCCAGATGGCCTTCAAGGAGATCGCGCAACCCCGGACCTGGGAGGAGCGGAAGGCCCTGGCCGAGAAGACGAAGAAGGAGCTGGAGCTCGACGTCCTGTTCCTGATCGACGAGATGGGCGATCCCTCGCGGAAGCTCTTCGGCGACGTTCCGAACCCGGCGATCCTCGTGGAACGCGACGGGACCATCAAGGACAAGCTCGCCTGGGCCGACGCCTCGGAGCTGAAGAAGCTGCTCGAGACCTGGCGCCCGGTCCGTACCGAGAAGCGTGAAGCGCCGGACTCGCGGCCCGTGACGCCGAAGGCAGGGCCGGCCGAACCCTCTCCGGCGCCGGTCGTCGATCCGAAGGACGGCGCCGCGAAGGGGAGCTGAGCGCGGTCGAGACCGTCAGCGGGCGAGATCGGCCAGCAACTCGGCGCGGCGGGCCTCGAGGGCGGCGAGTTCGGTCTCCAGCTTCTCGATCCTGGTCACCGGCGGCTTCCGGGCCGCGCGCATCTTGTCGAGGCTCACGAGTACGCGGTCGCGCTTCTTCTCGATCTCGCGGAGTTCCCGGAGCAGAGGCTCATGGGCCGTCATCTTCTCGTCGATGGCCTGATTGCCCTCCTCGTCGAGCTGCCCGCGCAGCGCGGCTGCCAGGTCCTTCGAGCGGAGCCTGCTCCCGTCGAGCTTTGCCAGGAACTCACCCCGGGCATCGAGGAGGACGACCAGCGGCGCCGAGTCCTCGTGAAGGAAGGGATGCGCCTTCTTCTCGCGTCCCGTGAGTTCGAAGCGGAAGCAGGCGAAGGAGCGCGCCGCGAGCGCGATCTCGCCGGACGCCGGCTGACAGAAGAGCTCCTCCTCGGCCTTCGTCGAACTGCTCGCGGATCGGCTCGGGCGGTCCTTGCGGTCCTTGCCGGCCGAAACGCCGAAGAGGAGAGCCGGGCGACCCTCGCGTCCTTTCTCGACCGCGGGCCGGGCGGCGAGGAAGCGAGCCAGGGCCTCGGGACTCCGATCCTCGGGCTCGCCGTCGTCGAGCCGCAGGGGAAGCCAGGCGACGGCGCCGGCCGGTCGTCTGCGATCGAGGTCCGCGCGCAGAAGTCCCAGCCAGTCGGCGAGAGGCTTCGTCATCGACGCGATGCTCGGGACATGTCCCTCGCCGGGGAGGATCACCTGCTCGACGATCGCGCCGGCCGCTTCGAGCGCGGGCTTGCCCTGATTGGCGACCGCGAGGTTCTGATCGAGCTCGCCGTTCAGAAGCAGGACGCGCTTGCCGGCGGCGACCCCGAGGTCGATTCCGGCGTCCGTTCGCGGCCCGGCCGCGAGGATGGCATAGGCCTGATAGCGGTCCTTCGCGGCCTCGAGGAAGCCGTAGAAGTTCACGCCCCATCCGCCCATCGAGAGGCCGCTCAGGATGACCTGGTCCTGGTCGATGCCGTAGTCGCGGTCGAGCTGGGCGCGCACCTCGTCCATGAACTCGACCATGGCGGCGCAACTCGAGGGGTCGGACAGGATGCCGCCGGCTCCCGCGTCCTTCTGGGCGCCGTTGTGCCGC
>JBFIHP010000207.1:0-6280 GCA_041601735.1 Planctomycetota bacterium
GGTGACGGCGACGACGCGAACGCCTCGGTGACGATCACCCGAGACACCGGGGGTCGCACGAGCGCCGAGTGGGAGGGCGGTCTCGACGAGTGGGTCCGCTACAAGTTCACGATCGCCGGAAGCGCCGGAAGTTGGATTCTCTTCCGCATGTTGCCTTTCGTCTGGTTCGACACGGTCGACGCCACTTGATGTGGCGACGCAACGGACGCGGCCGAGAAACTGTCACCGGGAGAAGTTCCAGTGTTTGAAGAACAACTGCTCATGGCGGGTTGCGCTGTCTATACTCCGTGGATTCCCAGGGGGAAAGACAACCTGATCGCCACGCTTGATGTCGTCGACATCAGCGAGGCGACGGTGACAGTTCGAGTCTGGACCAAGAACAGCCAGACGGCGGGGGATGGGGCCGACGCCAAGACAGCGATCTCCATCTCCAGCAACGCCGTCGAGCGACGGAGCGCCACCTGGTATGACGCCTGCAAGGAATGGGTGCGGTACAAGATCACCGTGACCGGATCCGCAGGCGACTGGGTGCTCTTCCGAATGCTCGATCCGATCTGGTTCGATACCGAGACCGCCTGATCCGGCCACCTGAAGGGGAAGGAGGCGACACTGCCTGCAATCAAGAAACTGCCCCCAGGCTTCACAGGTCGTAGCGAGCAGCCGAGGGGGTCGCATCTCGGACAGAAGGCCAGACCTGCGCCGTCCTCTTGGATGCAGTTGGCAGTGCCCGGCTGCGCGTCGAGTTCTGGGAAGTGCGGATGCGAATCGTGCTCGAAGTGCGGTTGCCAAAGCGGAAGCACGTGCGACTGCCAGAAGACGCATGGAGCAGGTGCACCGATCGACCGTTCATGGAGCGCCGGAATCCCTGGCGGGGGCAATGGCGGCCAGGACGAGCAGCCAGGGAAGCCGCCACAGGAGCCGCCGATTCCGAAGCCGCCATTCTCGCCAGTCTATCCGACGGGCGGAGGTGCCGTGGGCGGGGGGGCACTGCCGCCTCGTGGAGGTCCTGGTGGAATGCCGTGGATGGATGAGCTACTGCAGATTCTTCAGTCCCGTCCCAAGAGGCCATTGATCGATCCGCCGCCGGGCCCAAGACCCCAGCCCTCCCCACTGCCCAAGTACGGCGGGCCATGCCACGAGTTGTTTGACGAGTGCCTGCAAGACGCGATCAGGGGGACAATGCTACTCAAGCCAACAGCAGTAATGCAGCTAAATTGCGTTCAAGAGTTTGGCGAGTGCGCAGGAGCGAGTGAATTTGGCTCCAGCGATCCAATGGGACCGGGCGACGAACCTTGTGGCGACTATCCAGAGTCAATGGAATACGCCGGCGCAAACGCCCTGTGCTTCTGTTACAACGCGGGAGATAGCGAGTCGATGAACATCGCCCGCGGTTGCTTGGCGGGCGCGTATCTGAGTGAGGACTCTGGACTCACAGATGATCAAGCCCATCAACTTTGCTACGCTGCAGCGACGCAGCGAGCCGGACCTCCTCCAGTCGGAAGTCTCTTGAGCACATGGCTGGAGTGCTTAACTTCGGAGTTCTGGGCGAAGGCCGTACTAAACGCGCTCGATCCGACGTCACCCAACAAGATCCCACCGGATCTATGGCCGACGATGGACTTTCTTGCCAAGCTCGTGGCGGCGTATGCCCTCAATCCAGCTTGGAGGAAGAAATGACCTCGCGTCTTAGAGCGACCGTGATTGCCGTCATCGTAACCGCAGCATTCTCAGGTGTCTCTTGTGGGCCCGGGCTGGATGCGCGCCTCAAGCGGGCCTCCGCAGAGGAATTGATGGCGCTCCTTGGCTCGAATGAGATTCCAATGGTAGATGCCGTCGCAAATGAACTCCTGCGTCGCAACCGTGCTGACCTAATGGTCAAGGCGGCAAGGTCCGACAAGGAGAATCTGAGAATTGCGGCAGGACGTTTCATAAGTTCTTTTGGTGAGGATGTCGCAAGGCCTGAGCTGCGCCGCCTGGTTTTCGACGACAGCCGCTATGTGAGAATCGTCTCAGTGGCCAATCTTCGGGGCATCTCAAATGCGGAAGACCTGGAGATTCTCAGAGAGATAGCGAAATCTGATTCCGACGGTCGTGTTCGCCAACTTGCAGGTGAGGCACTCGAGGGGCGCTAACCCCGAATCCCGCCTGCAATCCGTCGCGCCGATCCGCAAATGTCGTTCATGCTCGTGCGTGTGCCGCTCAACGAAATGATTTCCACGTCCTGATGTTCACCCAGGGCTACCCAAGCCGCCTCCCAAGGCCCCAGGTAGAGCCCCTTCGCCAGAGGCGGAGTCGACAGAATCTACTTGTTCAGCGGAGTGCTGGAGCCTGCCGCCAGGTGAGGCGGAGGTTCGCTCGACATCGTCGTCGATGCCGAAGGCCGCTCGAACCCTCTTCCGCTCCCTTCCTCAATCCTCGATCGCGTCGGCCGTCATGAGGCGGTAACTGGTGCTGCGTCCGCCGCCGGGGTTTCGCTGCAGGACTCCTCGCGCCACGAGTTCCTTGATGTCTCGCAGGGCCGTGTCGGTCGAGCACTTCGCGAGCCTGGCGTACTTCGAGGTCGTGAGCTTGCCGCTGAAGTCTTCCAGCATGCGATTGATGATCGCTCTCTGGCGCTCGTTGACGGGCCGGAGGTTGATCTTCTGCCAGAGACGCGCCTTCTCGAGCACCATCCCCAGCGATCGTTCCGCGGCGTCGATCGTGCGGTCGAGACAGCCCAGGAACCAGAGCAGCCAGCCGGTGATGTCCAGGCTGCCACGCTGCGCGGATGCGAGCTCACGGTAGTAGTCAGCGCGCTCGGCCTCGATGCCAGACGACATGCTGTAGTAGCGATCCTTCGTCCCGTCCGCCCGGGAGAGAGCCATCTCGGCGATGGCCCTGGCGAGACGGCCGTTGCCGTCGTCGAAGGGGTGAATCGTCACGAACCGGAAGTGCGCGACTCCAGCCATCAGCACGGGATCGATGCTCGGTCGCGAATCGAACCAGGCCAGGAAGGCCGCCATCTCGGCTTCGAGCCGCGCGGCCGCCGGCGCCTCGAAGTGCACCTTCTCCTTGCCGACGGGACCGGAGACGACCTGCATGGGGCCGGCCTCATCACGGCGCCAGTCGCCGACGGTGATCCGCTGCATGCCGCTCCGGCCGGTGGGGAAGAGGGCGGCATGCCAGGCGCACAGTCGGTCTCGCGTGAGCGGCGCGGCGAAGTTGCGCGTGGCATCGAGCATCATCTCGACCATGCCCTCCACCCGGCGACCGGGCCTCGGCAGCCCGGCGACATCGAGACCGAGCCGCCGAGCGATCGACGACCGGACCTCGTCGGCCGCGAGCTTCTCGCCTTCGATGGCGGAACTCTTCATGACCTCCTCGGTGAGCATCGAGAGGCCGGCCTCGGAGCGGAGCTGGAAGCCCAGAGCCTCCATGCGACCGAGGTGCTTGCCCTGCTTGTGGCGGACCGCCGCCAGGACCCCGGCCAGGGCTTCGCTGTCCCAGGTCAGGTCCGGCCAGCTCGATCTCTGGTGGACGTAGCTCATGCAGCGCCTCCGATGCGGCGATTATCGGCGAAAGTCGTCGCAATGCCAGAAGAACCCAGCACAGAATGCGGCGAATGGGACCCCGGATCACCGCAGGTCATCGTCCGAGCGCTTCAAGCCCCTCCAGGACATGAGCTTGCGGATGATCTCTCGCGCAGTGCCGGAGCGGCGATCACCCGGCCCTGGGACTGAGCATCCTCCCCTTTGCCCTACGGCCTCGACCTTCTCCCGATCGAAGCCAGCCCGGGTCCTGCCGGCATCAGGGTCCTTTGCGGCCTGTTTCGCGCGCCTGGCGGCCTCTCGTTGTTCCTCGGCCCAATGGACCTTGCAGGTCTTCTGCGCCGTGCAGACGGCAAAGGAGTCCCCGCGTCGCGGCCCCACGACGACGACACCCTGGACGGAGTGCTCGCAGGCGCTCGATCCGTGGTCGCCGTCGGCTCGCTTCCCGGATTTCGGGCCGAAAGTCCGGGCCTTGCCGTCCCTTGCTCCCGGGTGGACCGAGTAATCGAAGGTGATCGGCAGGACCTTGGCGCCCTCGACCTCGGCCTCCTGCAGGACTTCAGTCGTCTCAGGAAAGAGGAGGGGATCGGACTCGGAGTTGTCTCGTCAAGCGTCGTCTGCTTCTTCAGCGCGATCCCCAGGTCTCCCCCCGGTTGCTCGTGTGCGGAGGCTGACCGAACCGAGAATCGCGCTTCCGACTCGCGTCACCCAGGACATCCGGACGTAGGCGCTCGAGATCCCTGTGAGATCGATCTCGCGCAGCCCGAGCTTCCATGATCCGTTCGAGCCTGTCGCGAAGGGGACCACGGCCCAGTTCCCGTCCGCGTCCGACTCCTCGACCTCGATCATCACGGAATCGCCAGGTTCGGCGATGAGGGTCACGCTGAACCAGTACCGCAGCGCTCTCGTTCCGTTCGTCTTGATCGGCTCTGAGTAGCCCTCGATGGGGGTCACGAGGATGTTCTTCCCGAGTTCGTGAAGCACGGCGCGACTCCTTTGGCACGAGATCTTCTTGACGCCTGATGCGCGGCGCTCCGTTCCCTCGATGCAGGAGCCTTCGAGCGGAAGAGCCAGCGCAATGGGATCATGCCGCGCCCGCCCCCGTCGCGTCGACTGATTTCATGACCCTCGCGCGAAACTTCTTCGCCGGGCGTGACGTCTATCCTTTTTCGCCTCGGCAGACGTGTCCCCGATGAGACAAGTCGACGATCATGCCCTTCGAGATTGGATTCATGTTGATCGATTTCGACAGAACGCTCAGGGTAGATCCCACCACTAGATGCGAGCTGACCGCCTCAATTCCCAAGAATTCTCGCGAGTTTCTGTTCCGGGCTGTACTGGCGAATCGACAACTCGCAACGGCCTGTCCGAATTCAAGAGAAAGTGTTTGCAGTGCGGGCCGTCCTTGGTGTACCCCGGAAACACAAGCGACGGGCTGCTCCCCTCTTGGCGTTGGGAGGCTCGACACCAAGCACATCGCGAAGGAAGAGAAACCTATGATCGACGCAACCCTGTTGATGAAAGACTCCACCGTCTTCTCGCCTTGGATGCCCAGAGGTGGCGACAACCTCCGTGCGACCCTCTAAGTCGTCGAGATCGGCGCGAGTACGACCATTGAGGTCGAAGTCTGGACAAAGAACAGCGAAGACCCCGGTGACGGTGATGATTCCGACACTGCGATCTCTATCTCGACCTCCGCCGTCGGACGTACGACGACGGAGTGGAAAGGGAAGGTGAAGGAATGGGTTCGTTACAGAATCCTGGTCACCGGCGACAACTGGGTACTCTTCCGAATGCTCTCTCCCCTCTGGTTCGATGATGTCGAGGCATAATAGCCCACCGAATCGAGAGGAGTGAAGGAACGAAGGGACAACTGAGAGACGACGAACATGGTTAACGCACAACTTCTTGAGGCTGGTTGCACCGTCTACTCGCCATGGATTCCGCGGGGCGGAGACAATCTCATCGCGACCCTTGAGGTCGTTGAGATCGGATCCGGTGGGCGGATCGACGTCTTCGTCTGGACCAAGAACAGCGAAGATGTCGGTCCAGGCACAGACGCCAGCGGCACGTTGAAGATCACGCTGACTGCCGTCGGTCGCGGTGACGAGGAGTGGATCGGGGACGCTAAGGAGTGGGTCCGGTACAAAATCGTCGTAACTGGGAACTGGGTCCTTTTCAGAATGCTCAGCCCAGTATGGTTCGATTCCGTCCAAGCGTAGTAAACGATCAACTCGCAATTTGAGGGCAATGAACTGGTCAAGATCAAGAAGGCCCCTCCGGAGCCAGAATCCGCAGCCGGCCAAACAAACCTCTCGCTTAGGTCGGTGGAATTCAACAGAGGTTCCGAACGGAAAGGGGCCGCTGGAAGGTGCGGCTGTCCGAAGACCTCGAAATGCGGAGGTTCCACCGAGGCGAAACCGTGTGGCTGCCAGACGGGATCAACCAACTTCGAGTCTGGTCCTCGGACACTCGGCAAGGCGCGGCCGGCGTTGCTAAACACGAGGTCGTTAGGTCTGGGCGTCGGGGAGCCGTCGCGCGTGGGGACAATCAAGAGCCACCCGGCAGTGGCGTCCCATGTCCATAGCACTTCCGAGCCGGCAAGCGGAGGGCGAATACCGAGGGTGTCGCGAGACTACCAAACAGGAAGAGTGGGAACTGAGACGGGATGGAACATCCCCGAATGGGACGATGACGACGACATTCCAGACGAAGTAGTGAAGTCTTGCGAGATCGAAGTCTGGCAGTCGACA
>JBFIHP010000208.1:0-6202 GCA_041601735.1 Planctomycetota bacterium
CTTCCTCGGCGCCGCCGATTTTTTTCGACCCTCGCCTCTCCGCGACCCGAAGAAACCCGGATGTCCGCGTTCGCCCTGCCGATGCGAGGGCGCCCTCGCCCCCGGCTGCTCCTCCGGGGCTCCCCAAGCTCCGCTGCCTGACGGGTTTGCCTCCGTTCACCCGGGCCTGCTCCGAGATTTCATTCAGGACCACTAGCTTTCAGCGACAACGCTCGCATTCCGATAAGAGATCGGGCGCGTAGCGGCTCGACGGCCGCTGTGGACCTCGGGTGACCTGTGCCGGGAGATCTGGTGGCCATGATTCGATTCCTTCGACGGCTGCAACATCGTGGACAGCTCAATCGCCTCCGCGAACGAGCCGACGTCGATCCCTATCCGCGCTCCTTCACCGAACTCTGCCGGGCCCTGCTCGCCCTCGGCGAGTCGGAGAGCGCGATGGGCGTCGCCCGTGAGGGGCTCGAGCGATTCCCGCACAGCGAGGATCTCCGCGACATCCTGCGCCACACCTGGCGCCAGACGAAGACGGCGCGCATCGAGCAGCTGCGGCGTCAATGCGACGAGTGCCGGGACGAGCTGCCCTTCGTCGAGCTCGTCGAGATCTACCTCGAGTGCGAGGAGTACGACGAGGCCATCGACGTCGCCGAGGAGCTGAGCCGGCGGCTCCCCGAGAGTCTGCGCGGCCCGCTCATCCAGGCCGACATCCTGCTCAGGCGCTTCTACAAGGATCACGTCGCCGCCGACGCGCGGCGCGCCGTCGCGCTCCTGAAGCGCGTGGTCGACGAGGAGGCCCAGGACTTCGAGGCGAACTTCCAGCTCGCCCGCATCTACCACTACATCGGAGCGACCTCGAAGGCGCTCTTCCACGTCTACCGGGCCATCGACGCGGAGCCCGAACACGACGACTGCCGCGCCCTGCACCGCCTGCTCATCAACATGCCCCTCGAGGACGGCGACGAGCCCGATCTCCTGCGCCAGGTCGAGGAGCGGGATCGCGGCAACCCGCAGGGCGTCATCGACCCGGATGCCGACGCCGCCGAGGCCGCGCGGCGCCTGGAGCTGCGCAAGAACCTCGGCAGGCTCAGTCAACTCGTCGGCGTCGTCCGCGCCGCCTTCGTGAGCGACGACTGGACCTTCGTGGCCGAGAGCGGCGAGTGCCGCCTGCTGGCCCAGGACTCGACCGATGCGCTCTGTGACATCGCCCGAGGTTTCCGGGCCGCGGCCGCCCTGAGCACCAAGCGCATGGGGCTCGGGTCGTTCCAGTCCTCGCAGCTGCTCGCCGGGCAGCACACGCTGCAGTTCCATGCCGTCGGCCGCACCGTCCTCCTGGTCGAGAGCGACGCGCCGGGGCGCAACGATGTGATCAAGCAGGAGTGCATCGACTTCGTCGCGTCCTGCCTGCGGAAGTCGGGAGACTTGCTCCATGCGTGACATCCTCAGCAAGCTCAACACGATTCCCGGCATCAAGGGGAGCCTGGTGGTCAGCCCCGACGGCATCGTCATCGCCTCGGAGCTTTCGAGTGAACTCGACGACGACACGACCGCCGCCCTGGTCGGCAACGTCGTCACCCAGACGCAGCGGCTCCTGCGCGTCGGCCGCTACACCGACATGGAGCGGATGGTCCTGACCGCATCGCGCGGGAAGATCGTGATCCGCAACCTGAACAACTGCCATCTCGTGGTGGTGACCAACCAGTTCATCAATCTCGACGTCACCCTGCTCGAGATCTCCAGTGCCGCAGGCAAGATCCGCGAACTGGGCAGATTGCCGGCATGAAGCGCCATGGTCACATGCGCGGGCGAGCAGCCCGCCGAGGAAAGTAGGATTCTGACATGGTTCAATTGAATCTCGCCCTTCGAGAGATCAACTGCAAGGTCGTCTACTTCGGATGCGGCCTCGGCGGCAAGACGACCAACCTCGAGATCGTGCACGAGAAGGCCGCGCCCGACAGTCGCGGCGAGCTCACCTCGATCGCCACCGAGTCGGACCGAACGCTGTTCTTCGACTTCATGCCCCTCGACCTCGGCACGGTCAGCGGCATGCGGGTCAAGTTCCAGCTCTACACCGTTCCGGGCCAGGTCTACTACAACTCGACCCGCAAGCTCGTGCTGCGCGGCGCCGACGGCGTGATCTTCGTCGCCGATTCGCAGCGCGACAAGCTCGAGGAGAACATCGAGTCCCTCGAGAATCTCGCCGAGTGCCTCCGCGAGCAGGGCCGCGACCTCGCCGACATGCCCCACGTCATCCAGTTCAACAAGCGCGACCTTCCCGACGTGATGAGCGTCGAGGAGATGAAGGCTGCGCTGGTCAAGGACGGCGCGCCCTGCTTCGAGGCCGTCGCCTCGAAGGGCGACGGTGTGCTCGAGACCTTCAAGGCGCTCGCGGCCATGATGCTCGAGAAGGTGAAGGGCATGTCCACCGAGAGCGCGGCCAAACCGGGCGCACGGACGCAGCGCATGGGTGGCGAGGTTCGCACCGGGTCACAGCGGATCGCGACCGATGTCCATCGACTCCAGGGCGGCATCGCCTCGACGCCGGCCAAGGCCACGCCGATCGCGCGCGAGGCCGCACGCCCGGCTCCCGAGCCGCCGCAGCGCAAACCCGTAGCCCCGCCGTCGGTCGAGGTCGAGAAGCCCGGTCCGAGTCCGCGCCCGGCCCGGGAGGCCGCTTCCGCCGGGACGCCGGTGGAACCGAAGCCCTCCGAAACGCCCAGGCCGGCCGTTCCCGCCGCCGAGCTCATGCCGCCGCGCGAAAGGCCCGCTCCGGCCGCACCGCCGCGCGCGACACCCGAGCCCGCGGCGAAGAAGGAGAAGCCGGCGCCCGTGGCGACGGCCATCCCCGAGCGCGTCCGCCCGAGCGTCCGCCGCGACGCGGAGCCCAGGGGCAAGGACAAGAAGGCGCCTCGTTCGCGCCGGAGCGCAAAGACCACCAGCGGCCTGCGTGTCGCCGGCAGCGGAATCATGATCACCACCTCGGCTCGTCGGCGAAAGAAGTCGTCGAAAGCCGGAATGATCGTCGCGATCGTCGTCACGATCGCGACCGTCGGAGCCGGCGCCGCCGCGGCCTGGCATTTCCTGATGTGAGGCCCGTCGAGGAAAGGAACCCCACCATGACCAGAGATTGCGAAAACCTGCGCCAGAACCGGCTCGTCTTCTACCAGGAGGACATCGAGGCCATCGGCAAGATCCTGCGGCAGCTCATCGAGCTGTCCGGCGCGAAGTGCGCCATGCTGATCGACAAGGAGGGCCACATGGTGGTCCGCGAGGGCGCGACCCGCTCCTTCGACGTCGACTCGCTGTCGGCGTTGGTCGCCGGCTCGTTCGCGGCGACGCGTGAGATGGCGCGGATGGTCGGCGAGGACGAGTTCTCCGTGATGTTCCACCAGGGGCAGCGCGACAACCTGCAGCTCACTCTGATCGACGAACAGACGATCCTCACGGTGATCTTCGACGACCAGACCCAGCTGGGCATGATCAGGCTCTACACGCAGGAGGCGGCCCGCGAGCTCGCCGCCGTGTTCGAGAAGAGCAAGGATCGTCCGCAGGAAGACCTCGAACTCGACTCCGACTTCGCTTCGGCCAGCAAGGCGAACCTGGACGACGTCTTCGGGAAGTGATCGGGCGGAAACGCGTGACGCGCGACCGACGCGTCCGCCCCTGCCTTCTCGGAGTCCGATCCATCGTCTATCATCATCCCGGTCACAGGGGCCGGGAGACCAGCGATGGGGGAGTCCACCGGGGCGGCCGTGGTCGCCGAAATCACGCGGATTCGCGAGTCCCGGACTCGGTTTCCGGTCGTGCAGGCCGTCCTCTCCCTCCGCCGGCTCGCCCTTCGGCTCGATGACGAAGCCCTGGCCGCCATGGCTCGCGGTTTCGATCGGAACCCGGCCGATGTCCGACGCGTGGCCGCCTGGATCGACGGCGTCCTCGCCGGCCCCACCGCGGCCGCGCCCGTCCTGCATCGCTGCGTGAGCGTGAGCTGCAGCGCGAACGGCGCCGCGGCCCTCTGGAGCGAACTCGGTCCCCTCTTCGAATCCGTCGGGCTCGCTCTTCCGGTGGTCGGAGTCCACTGCCTCGGTCAGTGTGAACAGGGACCCTCCCTCGGCCACGGCGATCAGGTCTACACGGGGGGAGCCGAGAGCGTCATTCGCGACGATCGGCCCTGGCGGGAGGCGCCCTTCGGCCCGGAAGCCTGACCGCGCGCCGACCCTTCCGATCCGCGACCGCGGTTCCGGCTCTTCCTCGATTCGCGGCTTCGTTCCGGAAAGCCCAGCTGATAGCCTGCGAATGCGCCCCGCCGCCTCGCGGCCGGGACTCGCGTTTCGACGGGAAGGCCAGCGGAGGATCGATGAGCCGGGAGGATGATGACGACTGGGATCTGCTCGCCGCGTCGAGCGCCGAGGACGGCGCCGGGTTCGCCGAGCTCGTCCGTCGTCATTACCGGCCGGCGCTGGCCTTCGCGCGTCAGGTGATCGGGGACGCCCACAAGGCCGAGGACGTCGCCCAGAAGGCCTTCGTCAACGTCTTCGTCGCCCGTGAGCGGCTCCAGAGCAAGGCCAAGTTCCGGACGCTGCTCTTCCGCGTCGTTCTCAATCTCGCCCTGAACGAGCTGGCCCGGAAGAGCCGCGGACCCAGCTTCAGCGAGCTGGGCGACGAGGATGCGCCGGCGGACGGCCTGGCACCGGATCAGGGCGTGATGATGCCCGAGGCGGCCGCCGAGGCCCGGGAGCTCGGCGAGATGATCGAAGGGGGCCTGATGCGGTTGAGCCCGAAGCACCGGGCCGCGCTCTATCTACGCGAGTACCAGGGCCTCGCCTACAACGAGATCGCCGAGACGCTGGAAGCCAGCCTGGCCGAGGTCAAGATCTGGATCCACCGGGGCCGCAGCGCACTCCAGCAGATCCTCAAGCCCTACCTCGATCGGGGGGAGAGCATCCGATGAACGAACCGGACCTGAGGGAGCGCCTCGGCGCCTATCTCGACGGCGAGCTCGGCGAGTCCGAGCGTCGCGACTTCGAGACCGAACTCGACCGCTCGCCCGCCCTGCGCGAGGAGCTCGAGCGTCTGCGCCGGACGAGCGGCAACCTGCGCGCCCACTTCGAGGGTCGTGCGGAGCGCCTGGTAGACGACCGCGGCGAGGAGATCGCCGTCGAGCGCATCGTGCGCATGAGCACCCAGCAGCTGCGTCGGGGCGACCTCGTCGCGAAGCGGAAGCGCTCGCCGTTGATGATCCTGGCCCTCCTCATCGTCGCCGCCGGCCTCGCGATCTTCCTGGCCCGGCCCTTCCTCGGCGACGAGCCCGATGCGACCGAGCTGGTCAGGGCGGCATCGCGCGAGGTGGACTCGCAGATGCTCGAACTCGATCTCTCGCTCGCGGGGCTGGCGAGCGAGCTCATCGCGCTCGCGCCGGAGGACTTCGAGCTGGAGCGATTCAGCAGAGGCCGGCTCCGATTCGGCCCCGGCGGACTCGCCCATCTCGCCCTGGGGCTCGATCCGGAGACCGGCGACTACCGGATCCAGGCCGGTCGGGATCTCGCGGGCGCCTGGTACCTGTCCGATCCGGAGGGGCCGATCCGCCGGGTCGAGAGCCTCGAGGACGCCGCCCCCACGCCGGCCCTCGCCGCCGTCATGGCCTTCGGCGAGACCCTACGCGCTTCGCTCGAGGAGGCCCGATCCAATCCCTCCGCCGTCGAGATGGTCGGCCGGGTGGAGGACGAGCTCGAACGCAGCCTGTGGAAGGTGCGCCTCGGCGGGAGCCGAAGCCGCCGGACCGCGATCTTCTGGTTCGACGAGGAGGGTCGCCTGGAGCGCATCTCGCTCGGCGCCCTCGTCGGGACCGTCAACCGAGATGCCCGTCTGAGCGCGGCCGATTTCCGGCTCGACCGCATCGCACCCGGCCTGGAAGTGGAGGACCTGCCCCGATGAACCCCAAGGATCTGCCCATGGAGGTCTGGGAGGAACTCTGCACGCGCTGCGGCAAGTGCTGCACCGAGAAGGTGGAGGTAGACGGCACCATCTACATCAGCAAGAAGTACTGCCGCTTCCTCGATCCCGAGAGCAAGCTCTGCACGGTCTACGAGAATCGTTTCGAGGCCGAACCGGGCTGCGTGGACGTCCCGAAGGGGGTCAAGATGGGGGTCTTCCCCGCCGATTGCCCCTACATCGAGGGCATCAAGGGCTACAAGCCCGCCGTGGACGAATGGGA